>NZ_JBVAYD010000006.1:0-118938 GCF_055413445.1 Lacticaseibacillus sp. 22
ATTTTCCGTGAGTGCTTTTTTGATGAAGCCTGGTAACTTTTGGAGAACTGTACTGCTAACTATCCGGCAATTGAGACGTGTGTTGGTTGGTGCTCAATAATCGGCATCCACTGCGACACAATGTTTTCCGGGCTAAAGTGGCTGGCGCGTTCCAAACTTTGATGGGCATAGTGCCGGCGCAAATCGGTTTGGTTAATCATTTTCTTGAGGTTAGCCACAAAATCCGGGACATCCTGCGCTTTGGTCAGCAGGCCATAGTCGTTGTTGCCAAGGTATTCGCGGGAACCGGTATTTTCCATGGCAACAACCGGTAACCCTGAGGCCATAGCTTCGCCGATAACCAGCGGCATGCCTTCCCAACGCGATGTGGACACGAAGATTGAAGCGGCACGGTAATGATCACGCAAAGCCTGATCTTTTAGCGGTCCTTGATAAATAAGCTTGTCACTGACGTTAAAGTAGTCGATCAGGTCATAGAAGTTTTTCATGTCTTCATCGGTACCAGCGCCGGCAATTGCGATCTTCCAGTCGTCCGGAAGTGAAGCGGCTGCCTCAAGCAAAAAGTCGATTCCTTTGTGGGCGATGGCGATTCGGCCGGTGAAGGCGATGCGGTGGGCGTTTAGATCAGCTTCACCAGTAGGAACAAGGGTGAGCGGATTGTAGATTTTAACGGTACGCGGATTGAAACGCTTATAGGAATTCAAATCGCTTTCGGTTAACGTAACGAGTGTATCGACAGCTTGCAAGCCACCTTCGAACTCAGCTTGCATCTGGACATAGTAATCTTCCATGTAAGTAGCGTAGTTATTGTGCATCCAGCCAATGAGATTAACGTCTGGCAAAGCCCGTTTAATCAGCGGAGCAAAACTCGTTGTTAAACCTGCTGGTAAGATAACTGTTTGAAAATGCTGATCCCGAATCGTCGTGATCAAATCCGCAATTTGGTCATGATAGTGGGTGTATGGGTCACTACCAAAAAAGTTTAAAAGTTTAGGATCGGTTGGGCGCGGTGCGATGAGCAGAGGTGCGTCCAACTCAAAGTAGGCAGGGGCATCTGCTAAAGTATAAAAACTAACATCGTAGTGCTTGACGAGGTCGTTACCTAAAACGGTTGAAGCGCGTTTAACGCCATCCATGACGATATTTTCTAGAACGATCATAACTTTCATAAGTGTTCGCCGCTAAGATCAGCGGCTCCCCCCTTTCTTCTGAGTACGTTACGAGCTGACTGCAGCGTCCAGTCGAAGTGGCACAACTACTAAAAAAATAGTAGCGGGGTCATAACAGTTTTTGGTTCTTTTGAGAAACTGTTTATATTATCATACGCGCTTTTTATTAGTAAGTGCAAGTTTTTCTCACAACCGTTGATTTATCAAGGGCTTCGAGCGCTTGTTTCATTTAGAAAAAAGGGATTATGATAAGTGGCTGAATTGTTTGCGTTCTGTTTCACGTGTAACTGCAACGTAAGCTAAGGCGTTACTTATCTATCTTATAACCTAAATTGAAAATTCACAAGAAAATTTTTTTGCTTTTCGACTGTAACCGGCAATTTAGTGAGCGCGAGCCAGCGTGTTTAGAAACCGGAGTGTAAGCGGCCTTAAGCGTGATGGCCGGGTTTTGGCCATTGCGCTTAAGGTCCTTACACGCAGGTTTCTGCGCCGGGGAGCGCGTTATGGCCGTAAGCTAGAACATAAGCGGCCTCAGACGTAATAGCCCAGTTTTAGCCATTGCGTCTAAGTCCCTTACATGCAGTTTCTGCATCGGGCTCGCGCTTTATGGTGAGATGCTGTCATCGGAAGCGGGCTTTTATGCTGATTTTCCAAAATGGCGCAAAGGATGCTCTAGGACTTGTGTTGTTAAAGATCAAGTCCAGTGTTCCACGTGAAACAGCCTCGTGCTATGATTTATGTTTTTTCGAGCGCTGCCACCAGTAACGATCATGTACAAGTTGCTTAGTGAGTGCTTTCCAATGAGGTCGCAATATGGCTGTGTTAACCTGCAGATTGCCAAAAACCTTTTCTTCATAAGCCTTCGTTAAGTTAAACATATGCGCTTGCTGGCCTAATCGTTTATCGATGGTCTGAGCATAATCATCAAGCGACTGGTTCACGGGTCGTTTCTTGACCCAACGTAACGCCCGAAGAAGTATGCGATAACGCGCCGAAAAGTTTGTCGATCCCAGTCCGATTCCTAATATCAGCATGACGAGCGCTGGTAACTGCCAGACACTTATCAACAGTAGAGCTAATAGGATGATGAACAATGATTTTTTTAGCCAATTTAGGCGGCTGAGAGACGGCCGAGATTGTCGTTTCGTTTGTTTGGACACTGTACTGGCGGACACACGCGAACTGGACGAGGATGAATTGCTAGTGCTGGACGGTTGAACGCTTTCAGTGCCGCTGTTACTAGGACTTGGAGGCGTAACATTTTCATCGGGAGTTGCCGGGTCACTGAAGCCTGGTGTTGGTTCAAATGGCAGCCAGCCTAAGTTGTCGAAATAAACTTCCGGCCATGAATGGGCATTACTGTTGCGAATCACGTATCTTTTCTGATTTCCGGAACCACCGAGCAATGTGCCAGTGTTGAATCCCTTAGCCCAGCGCGCTGGCAAGCCGATACTGCGACATAGTACGACCATTGCCGAGGAGAAGTTATCACAGTAACCGATGGGGGAATCAAAAAGAAAATAATCCACATAGTCTCGGGTTGGCGGGGTGCGGCGTGCATCGGTTTTTGAATACGTGAAGCGCGGATCTGACTTGAGATAATTTTGGATAGCCAGTACCTTTTCGTATGGGGTCGTGGCCTTGGCGGTGATTTTCTTGGCAAGTGTTCTGACCCTTTTTGGCAAGGTGCGTGGCAATTGTAGATAACGGGACGCAACCTTTTGACGGGAACTGGTCGCCGCGGCCAATTGTGCTGCTGAGATCTGTTTTGGTTGCACCTGAATGTCCAATCGCTGAAAACGTGCTTGGTCGGTTGTTTGCATGCGGCGGGTTTCCGGATTGAGCAAAAAATCGGTCGTGGGATCGGGTTGGCCGCCGGTGAAGGTCAATTGACCATAAGGAAGCGGTAAATAGGTTTTACCACCGTTGAAAGTTAAGGTTGTACTTGTGGCAGGCCCGTAATCGATAGTGGCCGCCGAGTCGCGCATGGTGGCACCGTCTAATGGCATACGCTGGTTTTGATCAGCGCCAGCCTGCCAACCAGTACCGGTATATTCTGCATCAACGGCAACGCGATAATAACTGGCTTTAGCACTGGTTGCCGTGAAAACCGGAGTGGGGTCATCGTAGACCGGTCCTCCCAAAACGCGGCTATTTTCCGTAAAGCCCGTTCGTCCGGGACCGTTGATATAAGTCTCAATACCGGCATAAAAACCACGCTGATTTAACCGGTCACGAAAAGGAATCGACACATTTGCCAGCTGATCATTTAGTGGGGTCGCTGATGAAAGCCAAGCGAGGCCAAGCGTTAGTCCGCTTATGAAGACACATCCCAGTAAGAACGGGCGCCAATGATCAGCATAAAGGTGGAGGATCGCCAATAAACCGGTTACTAGAGCGAGCTGAATGAATTGAATGGTTAATTTGCTGCCGTTAAAAATGTGCACGGCCACCAGATAACTAAGAACGATGGCAATAGCGCCAGGATAGAAACGAACCACAACCGTTAACAGCAACAGAAAAGCCACCAACGTGATCACCAGCGTCATGCTGAGGACGGTTGGAACATCGACGCCGCCAGCCTGCACGAATTTTCCGGTTGCACTGGTAAAGGTGTGTAAATACGCCGTGAACCACGAAACGCCAAATGGCTGCTTCAGCGGCAGTACGCCCCAAAGCCCACCGATTGTCGTGCCGCAGCCCAATAGCAGCCACCATGGCCATTGGCGCGGTAGTAGCACGGCCAAAAAGTCAATCAGACTCATCATCAGGATATAGACGATTAATGCGCGTGGGTGGGCGATTGGATTGATAGCAGCAAAAGGTTCTAAGAAAAGCGCAAGCAGCCACCATGATAACAAAACTGCTAAAAGTCGTTGCAGCCACTTAGGCATGGTCGCCACCTCCTGACAGTGTTGCCACGGTTGTCACCGCCGGAGCAAGTGCTTGTTGAAACGGGATAGCGGTTGCAGTGTCGGCAGCGAGAATTAGGTAGGCGCGTTGGTGACCCGGGGTGGATAAGTCATGCAGCCATTCGATATTGGCACTGCCCTTAGGTTCAAACCCTGCAAGCAAAGCATCTTGTTGGCCACGAAAAATACGCGTGAGCCGCTGATCCAGCAAAAAGCCACCCCACTAAAGATTCCGGTATCCATTAAGCTTGCAAACAAACTTAGTCCCGCTTCAACAGATAGCGAAGGACTGATGATGAGCAGCAAGGTCCAAGCGGTCTGGCTTTCATGTTCATCATCGTGCACGATTAATGAATCAGCGTGGGCACTGATTTTCCAAGCAATTTGCTGAATGTTATCACCCGGGAAATAATCACGGAAATTTTTGATCCGATCACTCGGCAGACCTGCTTCCGAAGCGGCCATTTTTTGAACAAAATGGTCGGCCATCCGCGCAGCAGCTTCAGGCTGACGGGCAGGGCCCACTGTTAGCGGCGCTGTGAGCTGTAAGGGTAGTGTTTTGCGGAACCAACCAAACCAATCGGTCACGGTCACGCTGAAAGGAAGTTGGCGATAAACACCGCGGGGTAATTGTAACGTGATTCTGGCTGTTCGCTGACCGCTGGGAAGGTGCCAAGTGCTGGTTTTAGCAGCATCTAATAAAATTAAATTAGGCAGCCATTTGCCTTGGGTCAGAGTAAAGAAACGCCGAGCTGGCCGGTTGGCAATTAAAGTGGGATTGTCAGCGGTAAACTTAAGGCGCCGGCGCAATGGCAGTAATAAGGGAAGAACGAGGAGCAGCAACAACACGAACACAAACTCGCTGACAAACCAACTTGTCGGCGAATTAAACGCCATGCCAAAACAGATTAGGCAGGCAAAAATGGCGATAAGGGCACTGTTCAGAAAAACGTTACGCCAATGCATGGGTTCACCTCCGAATTGGAGCGGCGGTATGCTGAAGAATCTCGGTTAACAGATCGGCTGATTTTAAAGTCGGGTCTTTAAGAATCAAGCGGTGGCCAAAGACGGGAATGATCAAATGCTGAATGTCAGAGGGCTTGACGAAGGATCGTCCGTTGAGCAGGGCAAACGCTTTTGCTGCTGACACTAAAGCAATCCCACCACGCGGACTGATGCCTAGTCGAATTCGCTGATCGGCGCGGGTGGCTTGAACCAGCTTCAGGACATAATCGGCAATGGCGTCAGTGACTGTGATGGTTGGTACGATTTGTTTAGTTGCAGCCAAGCTAGCCGCATCAAGGACGGGTTTCAAATTTGCAATCATGGTTTGCCGATCAGGACTGACAAAGAGACTTTTTTCTGCGGCCGCATCGGGATATCCCAGGGATAGGCGTAACATGAAACGGTCTAATTGCGCCTCTGGTAACGGATAGGTGCCGGCGTAATCGGTGGGATTCTCCGTTGCCATGACGAAAAAGTCAGGCGGAAGCGGATAAGTGCGACCATCGACAGTAACTCGGCCTTCACCCATGGCTTCCAGTAAAGCGGCTTGGGTTCTTGGTGTGGCGCGATTGATCTCATCGGCCAGCAAAACGCTTGTGAAGATTGGCCCGCGTTGAAATTCAAATGCATTGGTGGCCCGATTGAAGATTGAGGTACCCAGAACATCGCTAGGCAGCATATCAGGCGTAAATTGAATCCGGGAAAAGGGTATGTCCAAGGTTTTGGCGATGGTTTGAACGAGGGTGGTTTTACCAACCCCGGGAATATCTTCAAATAAGACATGGCCGCCAGCTAATAAAGCGGTAAATGCCAGCAAAATCGGCATCGGTTTACCAACGACGACTTGTTCGACCTGTTTGCGCGCTGCGTTAAAAGTTGCTTGTGCTTCGCTGATTTCCATCACGATCACGACACCTCCATGCGGCCATTATTCAGTAAAATTGTAGAAACAGCAAGTCACAAGCTGAGTCCGTCAGGGGCAACCTTTTTGCTTCTTTCTGCAGTGTGGGCAATCAGTCAAACCCATGCTGATGTTGTTGGCGGTAATCTTCTCAATAGCGCCTTATTTCAGCGTAGGGTATACTATAGCCTGACCCCATAAGCAGACTGATTGGAGGGGACCATATGAAAAAACGGTTGACGTATCACTTGGATGTTATCGGGCATTATTTGTTAGTAGGCTGGCTCTTGTTTATTGCGATTACCATTATGGTGAGCTTACTTACCTACATTGTGATGGACGCGAACCCGGCGTTTATTCACCAAATTGTGACCGGATTGTCAGACAAATTTGCAGAACCAAAAGACAATCTCCATGCTTTTTGGATGATCTTGCTTAATAATGAACGCGTTGCTTTGGGCCTGATGCTAATAAGCATGATCCCGATTCCATTTCTTTATTGGCTTTCGTATGTGGTGACATGTGCGTCAGTCGGCTTAGTCATGGGCGTTTATGCAGCCAAGATGGGTCTCAGCGGAGCACTAGCCGCATTTGCTTTGGGGATTCTACCACACGGCATTCTTGAAATGAGTGCTTTGATCATTGGTGTGACCCTTGCAGCACAAGTCAATCGTGCACTGCGCCAGTCGATCAAGCGTTTCTTTTCTGATGCTCATTATGAAAAGTCACCGCTGGATGTCAAAGCCATTGCCTTACAATATGTTTGCATCGTCGTACCAATGATTGCAGTGGCAGCGTTGATTGAAGGTTTTGTGACCCCGGTACTTTTGCGACTGATTGTTCATTGATAGCTGATGGATGTTTGTCTTGAACCGAGTGTCAATCTTTTTTGGCAACATAAACTAAAGCGAATGAGTTCTCCTAAAGTTTAAGGAGACTCATTCGCTTTTTAAATGATTCGTGGGCCACTTTTCAATAAGTGCCCGTTTTGAAAAATAAGTACTTAATGTTTCTCGTGGAACATTAAGACCATTCTGATCGAAGCAAGGAGTAGGTGTTCACGTCAAGAAAGTCGCCATTGTGATGCGGATCTTCCTGACGTAAAATGCCATCCAAATGAAACCCGGCTTTTTCGGCGACGTGATTGCTGGCGTCGTTGGTGACGGCTGCATTCAGTGTCAGCTTATTAAGATCGTAGTCATGAAAAGCAATATCAGCCATGGCTTCGACTGACTTATGCATGATACCTTTGCCACGTGCAGATGATGTCAGCCAGTAACCGATATCGGCCTTATGATGAAGGGTGTGATCAATGGTATTGAGACTGATAATACCAACCGGGGTATCAGCTTGGTGAATGACCAAATGCAGCGCTCGTTGTTCACCGAAGCTTTTCAAGGTGGCAGTTAAGAAATTGATTTCATCATCGGCAGTTAGCGTTGTGGCGACCCACGGCAGGTAAGCCATTAACGAATCGCGACTAGTTTCGATTTGCTCGAATAAAAGCGGACCATCAATTTCCGGACGAGGTAGTGCTAGTTTCAGGTCATAATCAATTAGGTAGCTAAACATGGCTTCATCCCATTTTCTTATTAGTTTCTCTTAGTATAAAACAATCTTCTTCTCAGTGCGCATGGACAAGCTTTCAGAAAATCGGTAGACTTGGTAGCTGTGAATACGGCAAAATGTTTTTGGGACTCAGTCATAAAGGGCCACTGCCGGATCACGATGGTTGATTTGTCGTGGTGTTAAGTAAATATGAGAAAGATGGTGTTTTCATGAAACGAGTTTGGAAGTGGTGCGTAGCCGGGGTGGCTGCGTTGATACTGACACTGAGCTTGGCGATGCCGGTATCAACGCAGGCGGCGAAGAAAACATATGTGATTGGAACGGATGTCACTTATGCCCCATTTGAGTTTGCCGATAAGCATAATCAGTATGTCGGGATCGATATTGATCTCATGCAGGCAATTGCCAAAGCAGAAGGATTTCGTGTCGACATTAAGCCATTAGGATTCAACGCAGCGGTGCAGGCATTAGAAGCCCATCAGATTGACGGGGTGATTGCCGGCATGCAGATCACGCCGGAACGTAAGCAGAAGTTTGCGATGAGTGATCCATATTATAAAACGGCCGTCGCAATGGCAGTCGCGAAAAACAGCGGGGTTAACCAGCTTAAAGATTTACGCGGTAAACGCGTTGCCTTAAAGACTGGAACCGCAGCCGCGGACTTTGCGATGAGCCTGAAGTCTAAGTATGGCTTCAGCACAGTGACATTTGATGATTCCAATAATATGTATCAAGACGTCATCACCGGCAATTCAGTGGCCTGTTTTGATGATAAGCCGGTTTTGCAATATGCCATTGCGACTGGTTTGAAGCTCAAACTTGCCGGACCTGAAAGTAAGGCCAGCTATTACGGCTTTGCCACTCAAAAAGGTCGCAGTGACGAACTTGATCAAAAGTTTAACGCCGGCTTGAAAAAGGTCAAGGCTGATGGTACTTATGCCAAGATTGTTGCCAAGTATCTTGGCAATGGTACACAAGCAGCGCAAAAGCAGACAAGCGCCAAGACCCAAGACACTGATCGGAGTTTTCTAGGTTTATTGCGGGAAAACTGGGGCACCTTGATGAACGGGCTGCGGGAAACCATGGTCGTGACCATTGTGGCTATTTTCTTTGCGACTGCCGTTGGGATCTTGGTTGGGTTGTTAGGTGTTTTACCGAATCGGTTTGCTCGCGGGGTGGCGACGACATTTATTTATATTTTCCGCGGTTTACCGTTGCTGGTGCTAGCGCTGTTCATTTACACCGGCGTACCAAGTTTAATCGGTTCCAAGATACCGGCGTTTGTTGCCGGGATCATCACGCTGACGCTGAATGAAGGGGCGTACACGGCAGCTTTTGTCAAAGGTGGTATTCAGGCAGTGGATGTCGGCCAAATGGAAGCAGCCCGCAGCTTAGGCTTACCATTTGGAAAAGCGATGCGGAAGGTCATCCTGCCACAAGGGATCAAGATTATGATTCCGAGTTTCATCAATCAATTCATTATTACGCTCAAGGATACTTCGATTCTGTCTATTATTGGTATTCTGGAATTGACGCAAACCGGGAAGATTATCATTGCCCGCAACATGGAAGGGTTCAAGATTTGGACCATGGTTGCGCTGATTTATCTGATTATCATCACCGTGCTGACATGGCTTAGCAACTGGGTACAACAACGTATGGAGGCCTAGACCGGCTACGTAAAATAATGTGACAAATGTAAGAAAAGCTAACATCAACGCTGGACAGCAACTATTTAGTTCCGCTAGCATAGGATAGTAAGTTTAAAAATCGAACTAGTACGAGGAGATGAGCTGCGCTTGGCCGCATACTTAAACAAGTAGGTGGCAGAACCAGACTCGGGCAGCAATGTACTGAGTGACGGTGGTTGGCGCACAACCAGTTATTTTTAAACTGGCGCATGCAATAACGGCCTAATGGGCTGGTAATCATTAGAAAGCGTGGTGTTTGGGTTGAAGCGGAAATGGCTGCTAAGTCTGCTAATCGCCTTACCTTTAATGCTCGGGGCATTAATCCCCGGCAAGACGGTGGCGGCAGCACAGAAAACATATACGATTGGAACGGATGTCACTTTTGCACCGTTTGAATTTGCCAATCAGGATAACAAGTATGTCGGGATTGACCTTGATTTGATTAAGGCCATTGCCAAAGAGGAAGGATTCAAGGTCGAAATCAAACCGCTGGGCTTCAATGCAGCGGTGCAGGCGCTTGAAGCAAAACAGATTGACGGTGTGATTGCCGGTATGTCCATCACACCAGAACGTAAGCAAAAGTTTTTGATGAGTGATCCGTACTATAAATCCGGCGTGGTCATGGCCGTTGCCAAGAAGAGTACGATCAAGTCGTTAAAAGATTTACGCGGCAAACGTGTTGCCATCAAGACCGGAACGGATTCGGCCGATTATGCCAATAGCATTAAACAAAAATACGGCTTTACGACCGTCACTTTTGATGACTCGAACAACATGTATCAGGATGTCATTACGGGTAATTCGGCGGCGTGTTTTGAAGATCAGCCAGTCATGCAATACGGGATCAATAACGGCATGGCACTGAAGCTTGTTGGTAAACCGGCACGTGAAGGTTCTTATGGGTTTGCAGCTTCTAAGAATAATCAGGCATTGATCAGCAAGTTTAATACCGGCCTCAAGAAGCTGCGGGCCAATGGGCAATACGATAAGATCATCGAGCACTACCTTGGCAATGGCAGTGCCGAATCGCAAAAGACCGCCGCTGGCAACAGTCAGACCACTGATCGGTCATTTATCGGCTTACTGAAAGCCAACTGGTCGACCTTGATGGGTGGCCTGCGTGAGACCATGGTCTTGACCATTGTCGCCATTTTCTTTGCTACTTTGGTCGGCATTTTGATTGGCTTCTTAGGCGTCATTCCAAATAAGTTGTGCCAAGGCATCGCAACAACATTTATTTATATTTTCCGGGGACTGCCGTTGATGGTTCTGGCACTCTTCATTTATACTGGGGTGCCAAGTCTCATCGGATCAAAAGTACCGGCATTCATCGCCGGGATTGTCACCCTAACCTTAAACGAAGGGGCGTACACGGCGGCGTTTGTTAAAGGCGGCATCCAAGCCGTCGATCCCGGACAGATGGAAGCGGCGCGCAGTTTAGGGTTGCCTTTTGGTAAAGCGATGCGCAAAGTCATTCTGCCACAAGGGATTAAGATCATGATCCCGAGTTTCATCAACCAGTTTATTATTACCTTGAAGGATACGTCCATTCTGTCTATCATCGGCTTACTTGAACTGACGCAAACCGGGAAAATCATCATTGCCCGGAACATGGAAGGGTTCAAGATTTGGACAATGGTCGCATTGATTTACTTAATTATCATTACCCTATTAACCTGGCTGAGTAACTGGGTTCAGAAGAAGGTGAAAGCATGAGTCAGTATCGAGTTGAAATGAAAAATGTCCACAAGAGCTTTGGCGATAACGATGTGGTCAAAGGCGTTAATTTAAACGTTGCAAACAATGAAGTTGTTGTCATGATCGGGGCGTCTGGTGCCGGGAAAAGTACCGTTTTGCGGATGATCAATGGTCTTGAAACGGTGACAAGCGGCGAGATCTTGATTGACGGTGAAGACATTGCGCATAAAGGAACGAATATCAATAAAGTTCGCGAAAAAATCGGCATGGTCTTCCAGCATTTTAATCTGTTTCCGAACATGTCGGTCATGGGTAATATTACGTTGGCTCCGATTGAACTAGGCATTGCCAGCAAAGAAGAAGCAACCCAACAAGCTAAGGAGATGCTTGAAGTGGTTGGCTTGACCGATAAGGCAGATGCGATGCCGGCACAGCTTTCCGGTGGCCAACAACAGCGGGTGGCAATTGCCCGGGCATTGGCTATGCATCCGGATATTATGCTATTCGATGAGCCGACCAGTGCCTTGGATCCGGAAATGGTTGGCGATGTCTTGGGCGTTATGCGCCGACTCGCTAAACAAGGGATGACGATGGTGATCGTTACCCACGAAATGGGCTTTGCTAAAGAAGTTGCTGATCGGGTGGTCTTCTTTGACAACGGTACGATCCTTGAGCAAGGGACGCCGACAGACATTTTCGAGCATCCCAAAGAGGAGCGTACTAAGAGCTTCTTAAATAAGGTTTTGAATGCCTGAGGTTATTCAAATTTAATCATAAGATATGCTAAAAAATCGGTTCGGGATATTATCCTGAGCCGATTTTTTGAGTGGTATTTTCGAAATTGCTGTCACATTTCCCGGGAAATAATCCGGATGCTTAGCAGAACATGGACGTCTCACGCCAAACCGTGGTCTAAGATACGATCCATGACGGCGGCGACACTGCCAGCATAGCCCATGCCGAACTTATCAAGGTGAACCATCAGATAATACAGCCGGTAGAATTCGAGCCTGAACTGATAGCCGGGATCAAGTGGATAAACTTCCTGATAGCCCGTGTAGAAGTCTTGGGTGAAGCCGCCGAAAACGGTCGTCACGCCGATATCGAGTTCGCGGTCGCCATACAAAGCGGCTGGATCAATTAACGCCGGCTGACCGTCTGCTGTGAACATATAGTTGCCACCCCATAAGTCGCCGTGCAATAAGGACGCCTCACTATGATGCTGATTAAGCGTTTTTTGAATGATGGTTCGCACCTGTTGAAAAGTTGTCTGATCGGTTGCTTGCCACAAGCCTTTTTGACGCAGATGGGCGGCGAGCTTGTCGAGGCGTTGATGGATGAATAAGTCAGCCCAGGAGTCGGTCCAGTCATTGGCAAACGAAACGCTGGTGCCGGCATATGGATAGTCGAAGCCAAAGCGGCCAGAGGGTTCGTGGTGTTGATGTAAGTGGGCAACCAAGTGACCGAGATCACGCTGCGAGCCACTGCCGCTGGTCAGGAAGCTAAGCAGCAGGTAGCCATCACCCTCAATGGTGCCATTAGCAATCACCCGTGGAGCCAGAATGTCTGCCTGCTCAAATGACTTTAACCCGGCAATTTCGCCGGCATAGAAATTGGCCGGATAGCCTGGTTGAACGAGTAGAAAATAAGGCTTTTCCGCGGTGTCAACCCGATACGCTTGATTGACATCGCCTCCGCCTACTGGTGTGATCGCGGTAATGTGTTGTAACGGTAATTGCTTAGTCCAAGCTGCTGTTAGCATACGCCTTCTCCTTTCATGGATGCGTTTTGGCATCGGATTTCCCTTTGACAAACAATGTTAGCTACTTGTCACCCTCAGCTTAAAACACTTTTAGCGATCATGCCAATCGCTTAGTCGTTGAGCAGGTGATAGACGAAACGTTGCGGGTCATCTAAGAAGTTACGCAGAAAAGTGATATGGTCGATTTGATCATAGTGCACGGGTGCCAAGGTGTTGCCTAATGCGAGCAGTTGGGCGTCAGGATAAGCCATCAGGATGGGGGAATGGGTACTGATGATAAACTGTGCACCATTTGCGACTGCGGTATGAATCAGGGCTAACAGGCTGAGCTGATTTTCCGGCGTCAAGGGAGATTCTGGCTCGTCTAATAAATATAAAGCGTTGGCGTGCAATCGCGCCCGAAATAAGGCCAGAAACGCCTGGCCGTGGGATAAAGTGTCTAAATCCACCTGATACAAATGTTTGATTGCGCTTAGGGTATTGAGATAGGGCAGACGCTCCAAACTTTGCGGGGCGAGATGTTCAAGTTGTGTTTGCGCGTACTTGATGCGGCCGCGGGTGGCGCGAATGAATGAAATGAAATCATCGGCGCGAAAGAAAAAGCCGGCTTTGGTCCGATATGTCCACGTTAGCTTAAGGTGGCGGGCCAAGGCGCGGCTATTGTCATACTCAGGGTCGTCTTCCAAAGCGGCACCACTCATGAGGATGGCATTGTAGTTGGCAGCGATCGCATTGAGCAACGTGGATTTTCCACTACCATTATCGCCGGTTAAAATAGTCACCGGACTGGTCAGGGTTAATTCGTGAAAATCGGCTTGCCAAGGTAAATTAAACGGGTAATCGCTGTGATGACGTGGTGGTGCGTATTCGATCTTGGTGAGTAGCAACGGTAAGACCCCTGACTTTTAAAGCGACTGATTAAGGCAATGGTTGGTACCAGCTCATGATGCGTTTAGCTAAATCGGCTTTCATGTACCGTGAACTGACACTCTGATCGTTATTGCCTTTGCGTATGTGAATTTCCAGATGCGCCATTTTTCGCGGTTTCATCCACAGCGACTGTTTGAAACTCATGGCTTGAATATCTTTCCTGCGCACAAAATAACGTTGCCGGGTCCAGGTTTCGCCCACTTGAATGACGAGCTGATCGGGGGCTGCGATGCCGATTGCTGCATTAGCCCCGGCATATTGGCCTTGTAAAGCAACGATGACGAGCCATAGCAAGCCAACCGGTAAGAGCCACAGCCACCAGCTGAGATGCAGCCATAAGGTACTGGCTAAGATAGCCGGCAAGACGATCAAGCCAAAATTACCTAGCACGATGTTTCGCACATAGTACCAGCGATGACGAGTCGGTATCGGCTCTAATTTAAGGGCGGCGGTTGGCAACCAGCTGATGAATGTTTGCATGGTCGTTAGCGCTTGTCGTTGCCTGATGACGGGCATCAGAACCAAATCATCGTTTTTTTCATCATCGGCAGCACTTGATGCCAGAAGTGCTTGAACCGTGCTGAGATGAAACCACTGCCGTAACACGCTTTGCTTGAAGCGTACGGCTTGGACGCGGGATAGTTGGGCACTGACGGTGTTGGTCTGAAAAAAGCCGCGACTGGTTTGCAATTCGTTACCGGTTCGATCAAGCGTGAAATGGTAATAGCGCTGCAAAATGTTCAGGTAGGAAATGGCAAAGCCGAGCACTAAGACGATAACCGTTAAGGCAATAATCAGATAAATGGCCAGTCCGGTTAGCGCGTGTTCAGCTTGCTTATACCAGCTGTCGGGAAGGTATTCCTGAACCTTTTGGACCAGCCAGAGAATCCCGGTAATGATGGGAATGAACCCAAGCGAAGTGAGTGCATATTGATTGAGATCATGCGCATTGATTTTGTAAGCAGCGTCTGGGGTTTTTGCCGCCGGTGTTACTTCGGTTTGCGCACCCTCAGTCGTAGGGTCACTAGCCGAAGCGGTTGGCGTATCAGTCAGCCCTTGCCGATAACGATTGATGGCATCCGCTACCGTGGTCGGAACGGCGGCGAGCATCCCTTCAGCCTTCTTGGATTCCTTCCCGGCAGTTTCAATAGAGACCTGCTCCAGGCCAAGCGGTTTTAAAAAGAACCACTGCCGGCGTTGAACGGTCTGAATACGGCCGTATGGGATGTGATTGATTTTTCGAATGAAGACTCCGCTATTGATGGTCAAGCCGTCTGGTGCGACTAAGTAGGTAAAGCGCAAATAATGCACGATGGACCAAAGCAGCGTTAATACCAAAATGCCTAATACCAGACTGATCCAGAACAAAAATTCTTGGGGCTTCATATCATTTTTCAAGATTGAAAAGCCGCCACTGACAAATAGCGGCCACCAAGCAATAAATGACATCAACCAATGAATGGGGATGGCAATGGGTGCAAGGCTTTTGGGTTTGTCATTCATTGCGCGCCTCCTGGGCCAGTTGTAGAATCTGATTTCGCAGTTGATCCGCAACCGATCGGGTAACACCGTCAATAACATGTGCCGTGCTGGCCGTTTCGATATTGACTTGCTGAAGTTCCTGCCATTGCAGCAGCGGCCCGGCTTCTAATGTCACATTTTGAATGCGGGCAATCGGAATGGCTTCATTTTTTTGAAAGAAGAAGCCTTTTTGTAGGAAAACGGCTGTGGGGGTAATGTTGTACCGCCAGAAACGGTAGCGATAGGGCACTAAAGCAAGACGGAAAATCAATTGTAAAATGGCAAATCCCATGGCGCCTATTGCTAACCATAGCGACCAATGCCAAAAATGCCACGCCGCAATCAAAAGTAAGCCGGCAATTAGAATGACCAAAGCCCAGATTGCGGCACTGGCACGCCAGATTCGTTGAATGGTGGCCGGTAAAGCCTGTCCTGTTTGTTCCATGTTGTTCGTCGCCTCCGTTTTCGTCAGGATAGCAGAAAATTGGTCTAAACGAAACCGTTTACGCTTCAAAAGTGTTGGAATAACGGGGGTTTTTTAACGAATGCCAGTCGAAACTGGGTGCACTCTTGTGAGATAATAGCCACGACGCGTTCACCGGCGCAGGAATCTGCGTGTAAGGACCTTGGTCGCAATGGCCAAAACCGGGCCATCACGCCCCAGGCCACTTACACGCCGATCCCTGAGCGCGCCGGTTCACGCTCACCATATAAAAAAATCCCCCTGTCATTGGTAGCATGCGTTGCTTACCGACAGGCGGACTTGTAAGAATGAAGCACCGTGATGGACAGTTAAACTAAGGGCGCATAAACGAATTCGATTAACTGTTTTTTCATGGCGATGTTGATACCGGTGATGGGCTGCTCGAGAATCTTTTGATATTCTTCGAGAACATCATAAGGCAGTGGCGTCAGTAAATTGAGATCATCAATCACGTCACTGACGCGGTCGGTGGTGCTGAGATCAACGAAAATGTCGATCTTGTTGAGGCAGTCGATTAATAAGTCTGTCATGCCAGCATCAGGTTTGCCACTTTGATCGGTGACGACAACCTGTAAATGATTGACTGGTGCATGATCGATCTGGACAAATTTTAAAGCCGAATAAATATTCATTGGCACACCTCGTCTTAGCTAGCTAAATAACATTGGAACTCGTTACTCCAATTTTAGGCATTTCGATAAACTTTTACAAGCCAGTTGTATCCTGGCGACAATGGATTCATAATGGGGAAAACAGGGATTATGATACTAAAAGGAGCGGAATATGGAGCTTAATATATCTGCACAGGCAGCAGCTCGGTTGGCGCCGCTATTACGCGCGGATCGGGTCTTGATTTTAGATTTAAATGATGGCATCGGCCCTTATTCGCGGTCGTATCACGATCCAACGCAAGCTAAATTCAGTCTGCTGATATTGCCGCGCCGTAATGTGCCAGATGTATTTGATGCGCACCTTGATTCCCCAGTCGGACCGGTGTTGATTAAGAGTTACACCTGTGGACTTTTTGATACCAAGACCGAGTTGACCGTTAATGGGGATGAATTTACTTTGTTGCGCGGAAAACCGCAACTTAATCCAAAGGTGCCGCTAAAATTCGTCTAGAATGGTCGCTTTCTGTTATGATAGCCCCAGCGATGACAACATGTGATCGTCGTTAGAAGGGGGCATTATCGATGGATCGGACAGCATTAAAAGATCAAGCTAAGGCGGAGTTGAATCCCAATTTCAGCTATTATTTACTTATTAGTTTACCGGCGTTGCTTTTGACAGGGTTGGCGGCAATTGTCCCGTTTCCAACGATTCAAGAAGCACATCACGGTGAATGGCAAATACTGGTAAAAAGTCGCCTCGATACAGTCACAGGTAGTCATATGAATGAATACTTGAATATGTGGCAATCAATTCTCATCTTTGTCTCGCTTTCAGGATTACTCTTGATGATTGGCGTCGGCTTTGCCATGATGGATGGGCTGCGCGGCCGCTCGGATCATCATTTTGGTTGGCGGCAGATGTTCAAAATATTTGAACGAGGCGAGTATTTTCTAGGCAGCCTGCTTATTGGTTTATTGCAGTGGGTGTGGGTCTTTCTGTGGACATTGCTACTCATTGTTCCGGGAATCGTCAAAGCCTTGGCATATTCGCAGGCACAGTGGCTTTATCGTGACGCCATTGATCGTGGGCAACCGATTGGCTATACCGAAGCGATTACCCAAAGCCGGCAGCTGATGGAAGGCTACAAATGGGAATTTTTCGTCTTGATCCTGAGTTTTCTCGGTTGGTGGCTGCTCGAACTGATCACATTTGGCTTGGCGGCTATTTGGGTCATGCCGTATCGAACTATGACCTTTGCGAATTTCTATCTCAAGTTGAAGGACAAACAAGCAGCATAACACAGCATAACTTGGTAAAAGAAAGCGGGATTGATTCTCGGCTTTCTTTTTTGTGAGCGCGAGCCGGCGCGGTTAGGGACTGGAGTGTAAGTGGCCTTGGTCGTGATGGCCCGGTCTTGGCCATTGCGACCAAGGTCCTTACATGCAGGTCCCTGCGTCGGGGAGCGCGTTATAGAAAGTGAGCGTGAGCCGGCGCGATTAGAAGTCGGAGTGTAAGCGGCCTTAAGCGTGATGGCCGGGCTTTGGCCATTGCGCTTAAGGTCCTTACACGCAGACTTTTGCGCCGGGGAGCGCGTTATGGGCGTAAACCAGAATATAAGCGTCCTCAGACGTGATGATCGGGATTTGACCATTGCGACCAAGGTCCTTACACGTAGACTTCTGCGCTGGCGAACGCGTTATGATAAAACAAAATCCCCTAGCTGCCGTGAGTATTGGTATACTGTATGTGGTTTCTAGATGATTGGTAGCCGGACGGGGCCGGTAAGTTAGCGGGCCTGTCCATGACACAACGCAATGATGGAGGGAATCATGATGAAGAGACGTTGGTTACTTGGTATTGCGACCGGATTGATGGCATTGGCGCTGACCGCTTGCAGCAGCGGCGGCAGTTCAGCACCCAAAAGCTCCAAGGGTCCGGTTACCATTACGTTTTGGCATCGCATGACCGGTAATTACAACAAGGCACTAGAAAGTTATATCAAGATTTTCAACAGTAGCCAGAAGCAGTATAAAGTTGTTGCAACTTCGCAAGGCTCTTATGATAATCTGCAAAAGAAATACTTAGCATCGGCCAAATCCAGAACGTTACCGACGATTGGGCAAGTGACGGACACGATTATTCCGGAATACGTTCATGACGGGATGTTGGTCAATATTGATCAGCAGGTGAAGGATCAGTTTTCTTCTGCGGAATTGAAATCAATTTATCCCGGGATCGCCACCAATCTGAAATACCATGGCAGCTATTATCAGATTCCGTTTGCTACTGGCACTCGGATCATGTTTTACAATAAAGACATTTTAGACAAGTATCATCTCAGTGTACCTAAGACTTGGTCAGAACTCGAAAAGATCGGGCAGCAGCTCAAAGGTGACGGTATCACCGGCGTTGCCTTTAATAAGAGCTATGACTTTGAGTTTGAAACGCTGGCTTATGATGCCGGCAACCGCCTGATTACCCCTAAGTATCAGGCCAAGATTGATACGCCGGCCAGCATTAAAGCGATGACGGCGATTACCAGCATGTTGCAAGACAAGACGGCCGTCACCGCTGGGTTGGATAACTACTTTAATGTGCCATTTGTCCAAGGCAAGATCTTCGCCGGCTTCGGTTCCAGTGCCACGATTCAGCAGATTGCAAGTACCGCACCTAAAGACATGCACTGGGGCACCGCGGTTATGCCGAGTTTTGAAGGCAAAGCCAGTTCGGTTCTAGGCAACAACGGCATTTCCGTATTCAAAGGGGCATCGGCAGCACAAGTCAAAGGTGCCGTTAAGTTTATGAAATTCTTGATGAGTAAGAAGATTCAGACGCAATGGGCCAAGGCGAGCGGATACGTGCCAGTTGTTTCGACCGCAACCAAATCAAGTGCTTATCAGGCATATCTGAAGGCCAACCCACCATATCAGGCTGCGATCAAGGCTTATGACGACGCCTTTTCATCAACCCCATTCATTGGCTATAACACCTATCGTAATAACCTTCTGGATGCCGTTGACCAGACCGTTTCCAAGAAGGCGGCACCGAAGACGGTTTTGACTCAGTTACAAAAGCAGGCAGAAACCATTTTGAAAGACAATCGTTAACGAACCGATAGAAAGTAGGCCATGTCCATGACGACATTCAAACGGATATTAAAACGCACCCTGATTTATACGCTGCTGGTCTTGGGCCTAGCCGTACTGATGACGTTTGGCTATGTCGGCTATCAAGACGTTACGGCTGGAAAAGGGTACCTGGCGCTGCGTTATCTTGTTTTGACGGCAGAGTCAGTCGTGGGCGGCTTTTTCCTATTTTTAATCGTTGTCAGTTTAGACACATGGCGAGAACATCGGGAAAAGAAGCGTGAGCAGGCAGCTTCAAAAGCAAATAAGCCGGTCAAACGGTGAATCTGTCACGGTTATACTTGAATACTAACCGGCACCAAAAACGCGACCCTCGGAAATTCAGGGTCGCGTTTTTGTATGCTTTTTTCAACTAAGAACCGCACGCACTTGAATCATCATACCCGATTCAAATAACGCTTCAGGAATTCCTTGGTGGCTTGTTGTTGCGGATTGCCGAAGATTTGATCCGGTGTGCCGGATTCGGCAATGACGCCATTATTCATGAAGACGACACGATCGGAAACTTCGCGCGCGAAGGCCATTTCGTGGGTCACGATGATCATCGTCAGTCCGGTATGCGCCAAGGCCGTCATGGTGTTTAACACATCATCGACCATTTCCGGATCAAGCGCACTGGTTGGCTCATCAAACAAGAGGACTTCAGGATCCATCGCCTCGGCTCGCGCAATCGCCACCCGTTGTTCCTGCCCGCCGGAAAGCTGATCCGGTTTAGCAGCAACAAACGGGTCCATGCCGACTTGTTTCAACAATTCCAAGGCATGTGTCTTGGCGGCAGCAGCATCACGCTTCAAAACGGTTTGTTGCGGCACCATGACATTTTGCAAGACGGTCATGTTGTTGAACAGGTTGAAACTCTGAAACACCATCCCAACCTTGGCACGATAGGTACTCAGCTTGACATCATCGCCTAGAATGCTCTTGCCATGAAAAAGAATGTCGCCGCCAGTAGGAGTTTCCAAAAGATTAATGTTCCGCAGCAGCGTTGATTTACCTGACCCGCTACGACCAATAATGGAAACGACTTCGCCTGCTTGAACATCGAGATTGATATCGGTTAGAACTTCATGGTTACCAAAAGCCTTTTTAAGGTTCTTGACTTGGATTAAAGGTTCGTTTGCCATCAGTTAGTCCTCCTTTGCCGTGCTGATCTTGGGTGTTTCGACCTGCATTTGATTGTTCATCACATTGTAATCTTTTGGACCATCGAGATGCTTTTCGATGAGACGGAATAATCGGCTGATGGTGAAGGTCATGATGAGGTAGATGCCACTCACAATCAGATACGTGTGGAAGAACTGGAAGCTTTGTCCGGCAATCGTTTCGCCGCTGAAGAACAGTTCGGAAACCGAGATGACGGATAACACTGAAGTATCCTTAATGTTAACGATAAATTCGTTGGTGACCGCGGGCAGAGAGTTGCGTACCGCTTGCGGTAGAATGACTTTCATCATGGTTTGCAGATGCGTCATGCCAAGCGCATTGGCTGCTTCAAACTGACCTTCATCAACGGAAATAATACCGCCACGGATAATTTCGGAAATATACGCACCCGTGTTAATCGAAACAATCAATAACGCCGCGGTTGTCCGATCCATGTTCAGATGCCAGGCTTGAGCCGCACCATAGTACAAAACCGCTGCCTGAACGATCATTGGCGTACCACGGAAGACTTCAATATAAACGGACAGCAGCCAGTTGATCACGGCCCGTAACCCACGCTGACCCAATTTCTTTGGCTTTGGCGTGGTTCGAATAATACCGACCAGCAAACCGATGATAAAGCCAACAAGTGTCCCGACCAAAGAAATCAGCAGCGTCATGCCGGTGCCGCGCAATAGCATGGGACCATACTGTTTCATAATCGCCATGAACCAGTTACCGCTTTTTTCGGTTGACGGCTGATTATCAACGGCTTCGTTCATCAACCGTGCCCGTTCTTTTGTAGAGATCGTAGCAAGCAACTCATTAATCTTGGCCTTATTAGGATCATTTTTCCGCAGGCCGATCGCTAAGTTAGTATCACTGGCATCGGTTTTAAATCCCTGACCCTTGGCAAAGTGGATATACATCAGATTCGGATTAGCACGTTCGGCCGTAATCCCTTCTGGCACTTCGGAAACATAGCCATCAATCGTGCCGGATTCCAAGGCCACACGCATGGCTGGAAAATCGTTCATCGCCGGTTCTTTGACAACGCCTTTGATTTGATTAATCGCCTGATAGTGATAGGTGCTCAGTTGGGCAGTAATCTTGGCGCCTTTGAAATCGGCAATACTTTTGGCTTTGGCATATTTACTATCTTTGCGAACGACCATCGTCAGGTTGGAAATATAGTACGGATTACTGAAATCGATGGTTTTGCGACGATCTGGCGTTGGCGACATGCCGGCAATAATGGCATCGATTTTGCCAGAAGTTAATGCAGGCGGCAGACCATCCCATGATGTTTTGACCACCACAACCTTCTTGTGCAACGCCTTGGCAACTTTGCGGGCAATTTGAACATCGTACCCGTTTGCGTATTCTTGGCTGCCTTGAATCTTAACCGCATTGTTGGCACTCGTTGTTTGCGTCCAGTTGAACGGTGCATAGCCGGCCTCCATTCCGACTTTAAACGTGTTGTCATCGCTGGCAGCACTGACAGGTGTTGCGGCAAAACTGCCAAGCAGGAGGCTCAATGCGAACCCTAGCACGCCTAAACGCGCAACCCAATGTTTTCTCATAAGTGACATTTCTCCCTTCTTGTAGTGGGAAATAGAGCTGGAACCAAAAAATCGACCTTTATTGATACCGCAATAAAGGTCGATTCCATCGATTTTAGTCATGAACCAGAATCATAGCGCCCCGAAGCAACCAGCTTCGACAGTCCATGGGTTATGCGCCCATGGCCCAATGCGAATCGTCCGAATACGATCCAACATTTCGGCGGCGGCACTTACGACTGGTTCAACATGACTCGGCACTCCCCAGTTTTCGTTGCCCACCGCAACCTCTATTTCTTGGTGGTGTATTTAAATGTCAAAAACGAGTGTAGCGGAACGGGGGCGGAATGTCAATTTTTGTGGAGTAATCGTAATCGCTAACTTGGTTTTTGTGCGATCAGAAGTTTATTTAAGAAAAGTTTGGACAAAAAGAAGTCTCCGCAGTAGAATTAAATCGAACATGTGTTCGGTTTAATTCGATGACAGACGTGTCACCTTAAAATTTGTAAAAGAGATTTTTAAAATGGCAGATGAAGCGGTACTGGCCGTTCAAAAATGGCTTAATAAGACATATAGCGGTGTTTCTGGCTTCACGACAGCGCCCGAGAACGGACAAACTGGATGGCCCACTATTTATAGTTTGCGGATGGGTTTACAACATGAAATTGGTATTAGCGCTATTGGTGAAGGATTTGGCGATGCAACCAAGACAGCATTAGCTTCGGTGGTAGGCAGTTTGAAGCCCGGTTATAAGGGCAATATCGCCCAGCTCATTCAAGGCGCCTTCTGGTGTAAAGGCATCAATCCTGGTAGCGACTTTAATCAGGACTTTTCTGATGCAACAGAGCAAGCTTTCAAAACACTACGCGGGTATTACCGCAAATGGTGTAGTTACAGTTAATCTTTTGGCGGCGTTGTTCGATATGGCTGCATTTACCTTGGTTACTGGGGGATCGGAGAAGGTTCGGTCAATGCAGCAATATCTTAATGGACGGTTCAGTAATATCATTGGCATTCTACCTTGCGATGGCATCTATCAACGTGACACTAACACAGCTTTGATTTATGCATTGCAAAGAGCTGAAGGGATGGCTGCTGATGTTGCAAATGGTATCTATGGGCAGAAGACAATTGACAATTGCCCTGTTTTATCTGAGGGATCAACAGATACTGACGCCGTTCGCATCCTACAATACGGTCTGTTAGTAAATGGTTTCACAGACATTCCGACTAATGGCCAATTCACCAGTGCAGTTGGCGATGCAGTGGCTGCCTTTAGCACAATGATGAACCTGGAACCAACCACAGGGAGAATCGCTGGTAATCGGGTTATTAAGGGGCTATTAACTAGCAATGGTGATACAACACGCGATTCAATCGCTTGTGACACATCTAAGCAACTGACGAGTTCTGATGTTGCATTGTTACGTAAATATGGTTTCAGCATTGTCGGGCGATATCTAACGGGGTCAGTAGGGAATGCTTTTACTCCTAAGAATTTGACTGCGTCTGAGATTAAATCAATTACCGATGGCGGCATGAGCATTTTTCCAATCTATCAAGATGGCGGCGCCGACATTAAATATTTCACCGAAACTCAAGGTGTGCTTGATGCAATGACGGCTGCTTCAACTGCACGAGTTCTTGGCTTTCCTAATAGCACTATTATCTACTTTGCTTGTGATGTTGACATTCTGGAAGGCGATATTGAGGCAACTGTGGTCGCTTATATGCGGGGTGTCAATTCAGGGCTTGCTAAATCAGGCTTTCGTGCTGGAATCTATGGCACGCGAAATGTTTGTGCACATGTCTTAAAAGCGGGATACGCGGTGCGCTGTTTCGTATCCGATATGTCAACGGGTTATTCAGGTAATTTAGGTTATGCAATGCCGTTGAACTGGAGCTTCGATCAATTTATTGAGTACAGCATTGGTGACATTCCAATTGATCAGGTTGCAACGGACGTCAAAATTAGTGACCCAGGCACGAAGACATTCACACCTGGTACTTTACCAGAATCAGCAAAAGTAGTTGTTGCTAATGACTTGATGAATGGCTTGATTGACGATTTGGTAAATTTCTCAGCAAGCAAAGAATACACGTTTCCAATGCCGATCCCAGGCGTAATCGCCACTTGGTCAGTAGATTTCACGGCTGGGAACGGCCCTATTGGTATTAAAGATGGCAAACTAGATAGTGTAGCATTGCAGAAAAAATTTGAGTCGAATTTTGGAAACATCAAAGATGCAACCAGTTATCAAGCTGTAATTGATCAGTCGAAGGTAATGCAAGTGGGGGCAAAGATTTCGCAAGGGTCAATCGATTACTCAATTAAAACAGACCAAATTGGGACAATCGAGTTAAATATCACCGTAAACGTTATCAAAGCTAAAAAGCTTTCAAATGTTGATGTGAATATTGCGGTTAACTGGAAGATTAAATTTCTGCCTATCTATTGGCAGAATCATCCTGAGGTTAAGGTCGCCGAGCGTCCAGTGTTTTCAACAGGTTTTTCCTTAGATTTAGCTGGAAATATGGGAACAAACTATCTTTCGGCGGCAACAAGTTTGGTCGCGACAGCGGTGATTGTTGGCGGGGCGCTTATTTTAGTGTTTGCCTAACAAAAGATAGGTTGGTGTGATACGGGAAGTTGAAAGAGGAGAAGAATTTACTGAATTGAAAAACATGAAAATGCAAAAAAGCATTGCTAGTAGAAATAATAATCCGACTATGTTGGCCTGATTTCGGCGGATGCTTGCACTTGGTTTAGCAGAATCAAAGAAGTCACAAAATTTTAGTTTGTATTTCTGTTGATGATACGCCTTAATTTGGCGTATCATTTTTTGCTGATCAGTTAGTTGGGCTAGGATCAAACTGATGATTCCGATTAACATGAAACAAATGGTAATGGCAATTAAGCCTAGATTAATTTGGTTTGAGAAATCATTCAGGTTTTTGAAAAAGAGAAATAAGCCAATAAAATAGCAACCAATCCCTATAAACGTGGTGAATTTAAACGCTTGTGATAAGCGGGCAATTTGATCATCTTCGGTTTCTAGGAATCTATACGGATTATGGAGGGGATCACCAAATACTTTCGTCAATAGTCTGTCATGGAGCTTAAACTTGTGCCGGATAAAGAGTGAATAAAAGGCACAGCAAAAGCTTGCGATGAGAAACAGTATGGCATAAATAACCCAACTATATAGTGAAAACATAGAAACGTCACTACCTTTCGAGCGATATCAAAAAATAACGGGAAGCAATTTTCTGATGGTAACAAAGTCTGCTTTTACCATTCAAAGAGTCTTTTGGAGTATGTCAATTGTCAGCATCTGTAACTTTAATGAAGACAATGATTTAAAATTAAGAACGTCAGGGAAGCTTAAAGGCCGAACCAAAATCAAGAGAATACACCAGGCGGACAGTGTCAGGAATAATATTGATCTAAACTAATACTGTGAAGAAATCCTCTAGAAATGTCTAAATAACAAGAATAGATTGCCATACTCAAAGGAAGTTTGACAGTTCGTAGCAGTGAACTCAATTCACCGTGAAAAAATTACCCAACATTTTGGTGGATAGTTTTAACGGGATAGAGGCTGCGTTAGATCAATAAAGAGGCAGAAAAAGGAAACTATCAAGAGGGCCGAACTGGTCATTCCCAGAGTAAACAGTCTCATGCTAATCAAAGGCTGTTTTGATCCGAAAAAATCCTTAACCGGAGCAGTTAGTGACCCTTTCGCTTTAAGATGTTGGTATTCCATAATTTGGAGTATCAACTTCTTTTTGCTAGTCGATTGAAGAAGAATATCAAATACCAACGTTAAAGACACAGCACATAAGGCGAAGGGAGCGGTTCTTATTAAAGGATGCCTGTTAAAGAGTTCCCAAAAAATTGAAAGCAAGAAGGCCAAACTAATGAAGTAACCGAGTCCAATAATAACCAGCATCATTCTTTGCAAATACGCCAATTTGCCTATTTTAGAATTATTTTGTTCTCTGAATCGAAAATAACCATCATCGGAACTTTTGAAAGCCTTTTTTATACTAATAGGATTAATCCTAAACTTTTTCCTTAAGTATCCAGAATAAACTGAAAGACAGATACTGAGAAATAGGGGGAAAATCGCCATTATTAACCAATTTACTGAAAAGGACAAGAGCATATCACTCGCTTTCAAGTTGGTCCTCGAGAAGACAGGGGTGCGGAAGCAACACTAGCATGCAGTGGTGTTGTTGTCGATCATAACACATCGTCACTCAATACAAGTACTAAGCCAGAAAAAGTAAGTGTAAATGCAGAGTTAATGAAGGTTAGGGATTGCTAGAAGCATAACAGTCGCAAAAATAGCGCTCTATAGACAAACTAGGTTGATAATGCTTAGGCTAAGGATACGAAAACCGACAGACGGCGCTTGACTGTCAAAAAAACTTTGAATCGGCATCGCGAAGGTTACCTTATTTTTTATTTGTTGATAGTGCTTTATCTGTAATGTCATTTTTTTCTGAGCGATGACGTTAAAAAGAATCCCTAGTCCAACAGCAAAGGAACTCACAATGATGATTGACCAAGGATTATCAATTGAATTATTGGAAATGACATCTGTGATGGTCATAATTAAAAGAACGAATGTAGCAATATCGGTAATTACAAAAAGAAGCAGCGTCACCTTTGACCAAGTTATTAACTGGCGTATCTTAGAATTGCTTTGTTTTCCAAATTGAAAGGGATTAGTTGGTGAATTACTAAAGGCCTTTTTCAGACTGTACGGATTGTAGTGAAACTTACGACGCAAATAAAACGTATAAACGGAAAGACTCCCACTTCCTAAGAGTAGCAACCAGATAAACGGAAACCAGTTTTCTACAAGGCCCAAAATTATCACACCCCTCTACGCGATTTCTTAATGTAAATGAGCACAAGTTGTTGATAAAGTGAATAACGGTGGTGCTAATCATAGCACGTATAGCGCTAGTTAGAATGTTAGAGGCGAAGTATTTTAACTTTTCTCTATACATGAAGGTGACAGCTGGCAAGGCTGAGACATTGTTAACCGATAATTAAAAGTTCAAGTTGGCAGAGTTAAGGTGCTTTATGACAATGCTATAGCTTCTGCTAAAGCCATGACGCATCGCTGCGAAGCTTAACCAACATTTGAAGAGTCATAGTCAGAGTTTAAGTCTGGGCAGCAATCGCTTTTACATATATGCGACTAAGAGCCTGAGCGAAAGTAGTAAAAAAGTTCCCAACGCTGAAGCAAAAGCTTGTACGAGCCACCTCTTTTTGGACTTAAAAAGGCTTACCAAGGTTCCTTTCTTTGCATAGGAGATAGCTGCAACTATATTAGCAACAAAGACCACGATGCACATAAAGATAATTGCGGAAAAAGTCCATAATATTTCACCGGTGATGAACAAGCTCATAAAAGCGCTATACGGGCCGGCTAATAGACAAGTCTTTATGAAACAGTATGCCAAGGGACGCATCTTGAGGGCGGGGTTTCTGGTGCTTAAAAAAGAAATCCAGGTTTGCGATTCTCTCATGGCTATTCTCCTTCGTTTTATTGATGTAAACGGTGTCATACTTGATTAAAACATATCATCAGGAAGATACAAGCAAAAAGATATTTTAAAAAATGGCAAAACGTGTTAAATTTGTTTAATAAAGTTCTCATAAAAGGGTCGGGTGCTGATGACGGAGGAAGCTATCAAAATCGGGGCCTATTTACGTACTTTGCGTCTCGAGGAAAATGATTCATTAGAAGAAATAGCGGCTGGGATCACAACGGCCGCTACTTTGTCACGGTTTGAACGCGGCGAGACACAGCTTAGTGCCGCTGTGGTTTTGAAACTGTTGACTCGATTTGACCAAGACGTGGCCTCGATTCAGCAAGGGTATCGGGCGCTCAATCAGGAGAACTTTTTTCAAGAAGTGGAACGGGCAACGGTAGCAGGTAAGTCGGCGTTGCAGGCGTTGGCGCAGAAGCAGTACCAGCTTTGGCGGCAAACGGGATTTGTCTTTTATCGCCTGAATCAGATTAATATTTTAGCCCATAATGAATTTTCCGATCCGAGCTTTCAGACCACTATGAAGATGAAGCATGATGTGATCAAGTATCTAAAACGGATTCGGCATTGGGGCTTGTATGAACTGGATCTTTTTGCGGCTACCTTGATGCTTTATGACAGTGAGCAGTTGGTTAATTTGGTGACCGGAATGGTTCTGGACTTGCCTGATACTAAAAGTCATCCGGTGCGGGATCAGTATTTGTGGGCTATTTTGACAAATAGCATTGCCTTGTTGATTCATCGCCGTGAGTTTGCGGATGCGACCCGTCTATGGCATATTGCGATGAACTTGGCAATACCGCCGGACGATCTTTATTCGCGGTTGATGCTGCGTTACCAGCATCAACTGCTGATGTATCATCGAGGTCAGCATCGGGCAGCCAAAGCCGAGATCGAAAAGTTGTTGGCGACATTGGCGTTATTAGATTCTCCTTTTTTCGCGCAATTGTTGACCAAAAGTTGGCAGCGGTTTCTTGAAGAGGAGGTGCGTTCAAGTTGACAATTGGCAAACAGTTTAAGTTGATGCGCAAAGAACGCAAACTTACGCTAAAAGAGGCTGCGGGCGATATTTTATCGGTATCGAGTCTGTCAAAATTTGAAAATGGAACGTCTCAGTTAGCTGCCGATCGATTTTTCCTGTTGCTGGATCGGTTGAACTTGGATTGGGATACCTTTACCCAGCCACAGTCCGATAATAAGCGACCGTTTTTGCACCGTTATTTAGTAGCCGTTCGCCACGGGGATGTGCAGACGCTGGCCGGAATCTTGCGGCAATTGCCATTAGCGAACACGAATCAGCGGCTACTTTTGCACCTGACTCTGCACAACCTGGCACCGGAGCGATTTTCGATTCTGGCTCGTGAACAAATGCAGGCACAGACGTTATTGTTAAAAACGGCGGCCTGGTCATTGTTACTACGCTTGATTGCTCTGCAGCTAGCTGCGGTGGTTCCTTTAAGTGATTTAGCGCAGTTGACGCATGCATTTTCGGTTCAGGTGCAAAGCCCGAATACCCCGCAAGATCACTTGAATCTGGCTAACCGGACTTTTTTGACCGCAACGCTGCGTTATATTGACGCGGGACGGCGAAAAGAAGCACAACAGACACTGGCCTTCATTAGACAGGCAACGGTTGGTGATTTAGGGGTTGAATTTCAGATTGCGTGCACCAAACGCTTATTGATGATTGATGCCCCTGATCGCCGAGTTTCGCTGCGCGGCCAACAGGAACTTGACGCGTTAATTGCCATGCTGCAGAAGATTGCAACGCCGGAATGGACGTCATCCTGGCTGCCGGCGCTGGAAGCACTGGCAGAAGCAAAACGCTGTGGCAAGGATGCTTAAAGCTGCGTTATGAAACAGTGTTTAGATCAAGCGTGACGTGTCAGTATTAAAGTGAGTGTTTACAGTTGAAAAGGACGTACTGCCGAGAGGATGGCGAGTGCGTCCTTTTTGGTGTGATATTGTGTTCCACGTGAAACGTCGCCAAGGAAGCTGGGCTTTTTGGCTGTTAACCACTGCTCACAGAAAAAGAGCGCTACTTTCAGGATCCGCAATGTTTTGATGAATAAATTTTAATAAATAACGCAACCATCGTTCCTGCCGCGGTTGATCCAAAATGTGTTCCAAACTAATGGCTTGCTGGCACAACTCAAAGCCGGCAGCTGTTTGGCCGGCGACGGCTTGATACCAGCCGCGAAGGAATAAAAGCAGTGCCGAATTGGCTAGATCATTGGCGTCATACAAAAGCCGTTCTGCAGTGGTAAGTGCTTTTTTGGCATCCGGCAGCTGGCGGGCATTGATGAAGACCGTAAAGGCGGAAAAGAGGGTTTTGACACGCAAGGTTCCGATTTGATTGAACGCACGATATTTTTCGGAGCGCTTGATCGCCAGCGGTAAAAGATTATGGATCGTCTCAACTGGCAAAGCGACCATCAGATGTCGAAACCAATACAGTTCAAAATAATTCCAGACTTCGACCGTGTACAGGTAGCTAACAACTGGTTTGGCAAGCGCCTGCAACTGGGTCATCGCATCTTCAACATTTGTAAATGGCGATGGCTGTTCAGGCGGCTTAACCCGATCAATCATGGTCAAGCGAAAAATTCGAATGGTGATAAATTCGAACTGGGTTTGGCGATTGTGATCCTGAGCGTAACGTTGCTGCCAGATTTTCTCTTGCTTAAGTAAATAGCGATAGTCGGCCAATGTTGGTTCTTCAGAGCTAAAGCGATCCTGAAAAGCAAGTACCGCTTCAAAATCGCGATGAATCAACATGTTGTAAGTGAACTCCGAATCCTTGAGCGGCGGGACAATTCCGGCTTGAAGATCGCGAATGAAAAGAAACTCCTCCACTGACATATTGATACGGAAAAGCAGGTGGCTGAGCCGGGAAAAGCTGATATTGGATTTGCCTTGTTCAAATTTACTAATAAACGCAGTGGAATTCTGCTCGTCTGCTACTTGTGCCAAGGTTTGGTGGTGATTAAGCCGCAATTGGCGAAAAACGGCGCCATCGGTTGGATCGATTTTTTCTACCATAGTGGAATTTCACCTCGGTGTTATTCTAGACTACCTACACTCAAAGTACAAACAAGTTCATCACGCAGTACAAAAAGGAGTGTGGTCGTCATGCATGAATACATGAACAATCATGGCTATCGGGCCATTTTAAACGCCAGTCTGTTAAGTGGCATTGGTGATAGCCTATACAATATCGTTTTCATTATCTACGCTGCTACAATGCCATTTAAAAGTCTGGCGGTTACCTTAGCCGCCATGGCGACAAGTTTACCGACGATGCTGTCAATGATCACCGGCAGTCTCGCGGATCGGACGCAAGCCAAAACCCGCCATATGGTAGCTGCGCGGATCGGGCAGATGTTGCTTTTCTGTGGTCTGGCCGGGATGATCGTGTTGCCTGCAAGCCTACCGTTATTCTTGGGGTTGCTTACCATCAACATCTTGTCCGATACGTTGGGGCAATATGGTAACGGTCTAACCTTGCCAATCTTGCACCGCTTGATTCCGGCCAAGGAACTAAATACGGCGATTAGTTTTCAGAGTGCAACGGGGACGACCGTGCAAATGGTCTTTCAGGCAGTGGGCGCCAGTCTGATTGTTCTGCTGGATCACAACTATGCACTGTTTGGGGCCATCAATGCCGTGACCTTTCTATTGGCGGCGGTTGTCTTGATCCGGCAAAATAAACGACTCAAGCAAGCCGAACCGCCTGTTGCAACCCACGTTCATCAACCGATTTTTAAAAACATCCGCAATGTGATCCGATTTCTGACAACGAATCACTTCTTGTTGGCAGTGATTATCTTTGCGATGCTGGTTAACACACTGGGCTCATCCGTTGACGGCTTGATGTCAGTCACGCTGGTTCAACAGCCGATGATGTGGCTGCGCAATTTCGGGACAACTGTTGCGATCATGAACATTATCTTTTCAGTGGGACTGATTCTGGGGGCGCTATTTGCAAAAGACGGCCTGCAGCGGCTGAGCACCTTTAAGCTGTTGGGCTTGTTGATGGCGGCCATGATCGGTTTAAGTTGCAGCTTCTTTCTTCTGCAGTCACTTTGGGCAGCGATGATCTTTAGTTTTGCAACCGCCTATCTTATGGGCAAAATCAATCCACGGCTTTCAACAGTGATGATGCGACTCGTTCCTGAGCGGCAGATGGGGACGACAGCCGGGGTCATTAATCTCGTCGCGCTACTCGGGATGCCAGTGGGACAAATGGTATTCTTCACAATTGCCAATGTCGTGAGCGCCGCAGTTAGCTGGATGGTCATGGCATGTTTGTCACTTATACTGTGTTTAGCACTTTTGGTGATGGGTAACCGCATTGCCGATCCGATATTTACCGATTTTGAAAGCGATCCCTCTAAGGCCTAGGAAACCTTTGCAATAATTGGTATCTACCAATTAGACCGATTTAAAAAAAATCTTTTTTGAAGCGTACTTGCAATGTATACGCTTCTTTTTTAGGTTTGTTTTTGAGTGAAAATGCTTGCATAGCTGTGCCCGGGACGTCATACTAAGCTATTGGGAAGCCTTGTTTTTTAAATTATTTTTGTTTTTAGCAGATATTATTTTCGAGGCAACCACAAATTTTTAGGAGGCGTAAAAATGGTCGGAATCATTCTTGCTAGTCACGGCCAATTCGCTGCTGGCATCAAGCAATCCGGTCAAATGATCTTCGGTGAGCAAGAAAAAGTCGAAGCTGTGACCTTCATGCCCGATGAAGGACCAGATGACTTGCACAAGCATCTCGAAGACGCGATCGCTAAGTTCGACCCAGATGACGAAGTATTGTTTTTAATCGATCTATGGGGCGGATCACCGTTTAACCAGGCAAACTCGATTTACGAGGAGCACAAGGATAAATGGGCGATTGTGACCGGGCTTAACTTGCCGATGTTGATTGAAGCATATGGCTCGCGACTTTCGATGGATTCTGCACAAGACATCGCAGCGCATTTGCTCGATGCCGGACGTGACGGAATCAAGATCAAGCCGGAAGCACTGGATAAAGTGAAGAAACCAGCTGCTCAGGCTGCTGCACCAAGCACGGCTAATGCTGGTCAACCGGGTTCATTCCAATACGTTTTGGCGCGGGTTGATTCACGTTTGCTGCATGGTCAGGTTGCAACGACCTGGACCAAGACAACGAACCCAACACGGATTATCGTTGTTTCTGATTCAGTTGCCAAAGACGAACTGCGGAAGAACCTGATTAAGGAAGCAGCTCCGTCTGGCGTTAAGGCGCATGTTGTGCCAATTGATCAGATGATTAAGCTGGCCAAAGATGACAAACACTTTGGCGGCCAGCGCGCATTGCTATTATTTGAAACACCGGAAGACGCCCTTCGCGCAATCGAAGGCGGCGTTCCAATCAAGGAACTCAACATTGGTTCAATGTCACATTCAGTGGGTAAAGTTCAACCTAACAAAGTGCTAGCATTTGATCAGAAGGATATCGATACCTTCCATAAGCTGGCTGATGATGGTGTGAAGTTTGACGTTCGCAAGGTGCCATCTGATCATCCGGATGACATGAATGCAATTTTGAAGAAAGCACAAGACGAACTGAATGCGCAGAAGTAATTTTTGAAACGGAGGAAGAAGACTCATGACTTTGAATTTTATTCAAATCATTCTGGTCCTCATCGTGTCATTCCTTGCTGGTATGGAAGGTATTTTGGATGAATTCCACTTCCATCAGCCAGTTATTGCGTGCACGTTGATCGGACTTGTGACCGGCAATCTGGCCCCATGTTTGGTACTGGGTGGCCAATTACAAATGATCGCTTTAGGCTGGGCTAACATTGGCGCGGCCGTTGCACCAGATGCTGCATTGGCCTCAGTTGCATCAGCTATTATTCTAGTTCTTGGCGGTCAGGGTACTAAAGGTGTTAGTTCAGCGATTGCGATTGCGGTTCCACTGGCGGTTGCCGGTTTGTTGCTGACCACCTTAGTACGTACCTTGGCAACTGCGATCGTTCATATCATGGACCGTGCTGCTGAAGAAGGCAGTTTCGGGAAAATTGATTTCTGGCAATGGGTCGCGATCTGCATGCAGGGCTTGCGGATTGCGATTCCTGCAGGTTTAATTCTTGCTGTTGGTGCCGGCCCAGTGCGGGCATTGCTTGAACAGATGCCTGATTGGTTAACGACTGGTCTTGGCATTGGCGGGGGCATGGTTGTTGCTGTCGGGTACGCTATGGTTATTAACATGATGGCGACTCGTGAAGTATGGCCATTCTTTGCGATTGGGTTTGTGCTGGCAACAGTTAAAGAAATTACCCTGATCGGCCTTGGTGCTATCGGTATTTCACTGGCACTGATTTACTTGGCATTGTCCAAGCAAGGCGGCGGCTCAGGTAATGGCGGTTCGAATAGTGGTGCCGGTGATCCTGTCGGCGACATTATTGATAATTATTGAAAAGGAGGTTGACAAACATGGCTGAAGAAGTTCATATCACAAAAGGCGACCGAATTAAGGTTTGGTGGCGGTCAACCTTCCTTCAAGGTTCTTGGAACTACGAACGTATGCAAAATGGTGGCTGGGCTTATACCTTAATTCCAGCACTGAAGCGTTTGTATCATACTAAGGAAGATCGTTCCGCTGCTTTGAAGCGGCACTTGGAATTCTTTAACACGCACCCATATCTGGCTTCACCGATTCTGGGTGTTACGATGGCACTGGAAGAAGAACGTGCTAATGGTGCCCCAATTGACGATAAAGCCATTCAGGGTGTCAAAGTCGGGATGATGGGTCCGCTGGCTGGTGTCGGCGATCCAGTGTTCTGGTTCACGGTTAAGCCAATTATTGGTGCGTTAGCCGCATCCATGGCGATGGCCGGCAATCTCTTAGGACCAATTTTGTACTTTGTTTTATGGAATGCGATTCGTATGGCCTTCCTATGGTACACGCAGGAATTTGGCTATAAAGCAGGTAGTAAGATTACTGAAGACTTGTCAGGTGGCTTGCTTGGTGAAGTTACGAAGGGTGCCACGATCCTTGGTATGTTTATCCTAGGATCACTGGTTAACCGCTGGGTATCCGTCAAGTTCACCCCGGTTGTTTCAAATGTTCCAAACCAAAAAGGTGCTTACATTGACTGGAGTTCATTACCAAGCGGAAAAGCTGGAGTTCAAAAGGCTTTAGAATTACAATCTCAAGGCTTGTCACTGACTAAAAACAAGGTTACGACCTTACAGGATAACTTGGATAGCTTAATTCCAGGTTTGATGGGCTTACTGCTTACCTTGTTCTGCATGTGGTTGCTGAAGAAGAAAGTTTCTCCAATTATTATCATTCTTGGTCTGTTCGTCGTCGGGGTTGTCTTCCACGTCATCGGTTTGATGTAAGATCAACCACCAAAAGTCGAACCAAGACTTCAAAAGCTCAGACACAAAGTCTGGGCTTTTGTTTTATAATGGAGAGCGTGAACCAGCCCGGTTAGAAACCGGAGCATAAGTGGCCTTGGGCGTGATGACCGGGCTTTGGTCATTGCGACCAAGGTCCTTATGTGCAGGTTTCTGGGCTGGTGAGCGCGTTTTGGAGGGTAAGTTTAAACCTCGCCAGAGATCCTTACATGAATGCAGCGCCACGAGCGCATTTTGGCGAAAGTCTCTCCAAAACCAATAAACCCAACAAGCAAGGCACATCAGCAAGCACAGTCAAGTTCAGTTTAAAAGGATGGCAAAAAATGGTTCAATCAATCAACACCAAATCCGAGTTAGTGATTGAAGGTACGGCCTTTATGGGAATGCCGGCCTATGGCAAGATCATGATCGGTGATAAAGGATTCGAATTTTTCAATGAAAAAAACGTACGTGACTTCTATCAGATTCCGTGGAATGAAGTGGACTGGGTCATTGCTTCCGTCATCTTCAAAGGTAAGTGGATCCCGCGCTTTGCCATTAAAACCAAAAAGAATGGGACGTATACGTTTGCAGCGAAAGATCCTAAGCGGGTTTTACGTGCCATTCGGGTGCACATTCCCGCCGAGCGAATTGTTAAGTCGTTAACTTTCTGGCAAGTCGTAAAGCGCGCCTTTACACGCAAGAAGTAGCAACGATCCCAGGCGTATAAGACAAAAAGACAGCTCACAGGACTTCTTTTTTGAAGGCTGTGAGCTGTTTTTTTATGGAGCGGTTTATTTTCACTGCTGGAAATCAGCAAGCGCCGGTTACTTTGTTTTGAAGTTTTTGAACAACTCATTGATCGATTCGTATTCTGCATCCCGTAGATCGACATCGAGCGCTTTAGCATTGCTGGCAGCTTGTTCTGGCAGGCGGGCACCGGGGATGACAACGGCAATGTCGGGGTTCTTCATGTACCAAGCGAGCATAATCTGCGCAATCGTTGCTTGATGTGCATCCGCAATGCCGTCAACTTCGCGAAGTGCGGCTAAAATTTCTTTGAATTCATCAGCAGAAAAGCGCTTCTTGAATTTGTCAGCATCGTCAGGCCCATATTTACCGGTTAACAAGCCCGAGGCAAGGGGGAAGTATGGGACAAAGCTGATCTGATGCTCTTTTAGATAAGGGAACAGCGTCGTTTCGGCATCGCGGTGGACAAGGCTGTAATGATCTTCCACAACATCAACTTGATCGTCTTGGTTGGCTTCTTTAATTTGATCAAGTGAGAAGTTGGAAACCCCGATAGCGCGAACTTTACCGGCTTTACGCGCATTGGCGACTGCATTGACCGCCTCCGCCTTATCGGTTTTGTCATCTGGAAAATGAATGTAGAAGATATCGAGATAATCGGTTTTAAGGCGCAACAAGGCGTCGTCAATTGCCTGCGTTAAGAACTTAGGATCGTTATTCGGTTTTAAATCTTGATGGGGATCTTGCGCGGCTTTGGTTGCCAAAACAATTTTTGCGCGGTCATAGCCTTGGATGGCCTGACCGATTAACGTTTCGGATTGGCCAAGACCGTACATATAAGCTGTGTCGAGCATCTCAATGCCATGATCCAGCGCCGTTTTCACAACCGCAAGTCCGTCTTCATCATGTAGATTCGGAAAAAGGTTGTGGCCGCCAACTTTATTGGTGCCTAAACCAAGTTTGCCGGTGATGACATGACTTTTTCCAATTGTTGTTGTGATTGCCATTTTGTGGCCTCCTCTTGTTGTCCTTCAATGTCAGTTTAAGGAATACGCATTAATCGTGCAAGCGCTACCGATGATCACTAGGGGCGAAAATACTGTGTTTGGCGTTAATGATAAGTCCGGCACCAAACATGAATAGGGTTAACCCTACTGTGATCCATAATAACAGATTCCATGAGCCGGTGGTTGTTTGAATAAAACCATAAAGCACAGGGCCAACTGCAGCAAAGAGATAACCGAGACTCTGCGCAAAGCCGGATAGACTGGCTGTTTCGTACGCATCGGCAGTTTTCTTCTGGAAGAAGACGATACAGATCGCAAAAGCCGCCCCGGAAGCCACGCCCATTAGTAAGGAGAAGACCACATTCAACCCGAAGTTGGCTCCGGGGATGAGCACGCCCAAAGCCCCTAATACAAAACCGAGCATAATTCCCCAAACGCTATAGGCCATGCCATGACGCCGCTCTGCGATAAACGGAATCGACAGGGTTGCCGGCATGCCGCTCAACTGAAAAATTGTTGCCAGGTTGCCCGCAGCCAGTTGCGAAAAACCAGCCGCATGCCAAAGACTAGGAAGCCATGTCAGTAATGAGTAATAGAGAAAACTTTGTAAGCCGAAAAATAAGGCAATCCACCAGGCTAACAGCGAACGGGACACGCGAACATTTCGCCGGCCAGTCGCGGCCTGATTTTTTACCGGTGCCAGCCGACGAAAGGCAAGGGCCCAGACTACTAAGCCAGCCACGCCGACTAAGGAGAAGGCAGCCATGGTGAACTTCATATGAAATTGTTGGTTCAATAGTCCTGCCAGTCCGGTTCCCAGCGATGCGACTAGCCCCATGGTCACGGTGTAGAGGCTGGTTTTGGCGCCAATCGACTGCGGAAACTGATCCTTGATGATCGCCGGCAGCAAGACATTGCCGCCTGAAATGCCAAAGCCGATGAGCAGCGTACCGATTACCAAGGCGATGAGACTAGGGATAATGCGAAGTAAGCTGCCAAGTAATAAAATAATGAGTGCAATAAGCAAGCTCCACTCATTACCGCGCCGATTTCCCATTTTGGCGATGAGTGGCGATGCTAATGCGAACATCAACAGTGGAATGGTGGTCAACATGCCAGCCATCGAAGCCGGTAACCCCAATGTGCGTTCAATGGTGGGTAGTAGCGGCGGGATCATGGTAATCGGCAGGCGCAGATTCGCACCCACCAAAAGTATGCCCCATGTGAGCAAAGTTGTTGATTGGTTCTTTTCCATGCGTCTTTTTCCTCCTCAAAAATGTGCCCAGTGATTTTATGCTATCACTTTTTTCAGTGAAGGGGAAAAGATGCCGGGGTGAAGACGGTTCGTCAGTTCTTCTCGTGCGCCTGCCAAGGTTTGATGGTGAGTGCGATGGCAATGGCACCAAGGAGCGCTAATCCGGCCGCAACGAGCATCGCAATCTGTAAGCCGACCATGAAAAATTCCGGGTGGTTGGCGGGATAGGTCGTGACCCGGCGCGCTGCCAAGTGACTCATGGTGCCAAATAAGACCGTGGTTGCTACCGCGGTGCCGCTTACCATGCCGAGATTGCGGGCTAAGGCATTAAAGCTGCCGGCAATGCCAAGTTGCGCTTTTGGCACTACTGACATGACCACGTCGCCAATGGGGGATTGAAACAAGCCGCTTCCGATGCCGATCAAAAGCGTGCTGATGATGTAGACAGTTAACGGGGCGTTGAGTTTGAGCGTGGCACCCAGCAGACTGCCGATTGCAATGAGTAGACTACCTAACAGCGCGACAGCAGGAACCTGCCATTTGTCCGCCAGCCATCCGCCTAATGGAGCAAAGAAGACCATCATCAACGGGTACAGCGACAACAGCGCCCCAACCGCACCCGGTGTGAGCCCGCGCGCGTCTTCAAGGTAAAAGGGCATCAAGACGGTACTAAAGAACTGAACCATGAAGATGAAGAAAACAGTCAAAACGCCGAGTGTAAAGATGCGGACCCGAAAGATACTCATGGGTAGTAGCGGAGCTGACTGATGATGCTCAAAGCCAAGAAACGCCACTAAGCTGATAAATGCCAACGCTAACGTGGCAAGAACGAGGGGATCACTAAAACCGCTTTGTTGCGCTAAGTTAAGTCCCCAGAACCCGCTGGCAATGGCGGTTGCTTGCAACACCATGCCGACGCCGTCATAAGCGCCGGGTTGGGGCCGACCATTGTCCATTGACCACAAGGAGATGCCCAGCGCGATCAAACCAATGGGCACATTAATCAGAAAAATCATCGGCCAGCTAAAGTGTGCCAGAATAAGTCCGCCAAGACTGGGCCCGGCAACCCCGCCCAGTGCGACAAAGGTACTCACGACGCCCATCGCCCGGCCACGTTCCGCCAAAGCAAAGGTGGAAGTCACGATGCCATAAGTGTTCGCTAACGTCATCGCCCCACCCAGCGCCTGCACCATGCGGCCCAACATCAAAAAGTTAAAGCCCAGATTAATTCCCGCCATCAAAGAACCAAGCACAAAAGTCCCTGTACCCCATTTGAAAATCCGGCGTTTACCAATGCGATCACCGAGTTTACCAAAAGGCAGCAGCAAAGCACTTAAAACAATCAGATATAACGACACAGTCCATTCCATCCGGCTAGCGGAGACATGAAGGTTCTTGGCCATCAGCGGGATTGCAATGTTAACGATTGAACCATCAAGATTCGTCATAAACGCAAAAAAGCCCAACGCAATCAGTAACCACCAGCGTTTAGACGTGGTTGTAAGATGTTGCATATGAAATACCTCCGCGACCCACCTATTATTTATGTGGGAACGATATTTTGACTGATCCGGCTAGAACAAGGCGTATGCGAAAAGAGAAATCGGCCTTAGAGACATATTTCGCCTCTAAGACCGATTCAACCTGTAAATCCTTGTAGCACCTTAAACTAAGCGCCCAGATTGATGAAGTCGCCTGACTCAAGCATCAATTTAACAAAATCCGGGACAGTCTCGGTTCGATTCCAGTCACGCTGCCACTCGCAAGCTAACTGGGCATTCGTGGTCAACTGAGCACCGGCTTGTTCGATGCGGCGCAATGCGGTTTCGTGCGCAATCGTTGATGTGCCGCCGACTGCATCAACAACAGGAAAGACATGGAAGCCTTCTGCTAAAGCATCAAGGGTTGGAAAAGTCAGACAGGCTTCGGTCCATAAAGCTGCCATAACCAGATTCTTGCGGCCCGTTGCTTTGACTGCTTCAACAAAGTCCTGATCCTGCCACGCATTAATCGATGTTCGATCAATACTCGGCAGATCACCAAGGACTTTTTTCAGATCAGGAATCGTGTCCTTATTCCGACCGCTTTTGACGTTAACAGTTGAAAGGATGATCGGCACTTTGTAGACTTGAGCCAACTTGGCCGTCATCACCACATTTTGAATGAGCGTATGGTGATTCATCGAGCCAATCGACTCAACTTGGGTCGGTTGGTAATCAATTAAAATCAAAGCAGAATTTTCCGGGGTTAACAGCTGATCTGTCACGGGATCGCGACGTGGATAACTTGTCATGAAAAACACTCCTTAGTGGGCGTCAACTGCGAAAACGACAGCCAACAGGTAGGCGATTTAAACCCTCAGCCCAATATGCTGTTCGGTCCTTACTTGCTAGCTGCCGTACCAGTTAACGCAGTCTCATGAATGCCAATACTTACCAAGAACATCATCACGCCATCATTCTAGTCCGAAACAGACGAAAGCAGTAATATTTTGCCCTGAGGAGGTTATACAACGTCTTTAAACCAAAATTCCGAAGTGGGCTAAGGTTTCAGTCGGAATAGCGCGCTTGATCAGAGTTTCGCTTGTTAAGATCGGCCAGTATTCGACTGACGACAGTGTCTTGTGATTGATCAGCCTGAATCAAGTGCTCATTGGGGACGCCCAGATAGTCATGCGGTCGAAACCACCGATGCATAGCCTCTGCGCCAAAAGCGGCTGCTTGCGGGCGGTGGGCGTGGCGTCGGAGAGTTTCGTCAAACGATAGATCAAAGTAGTAAACCAGACTTTGATCGGCAGTGGTCATGAGCGCTTTAAGCATTTGGCCATAGCGAGCCGCACTTAAGATACCCTCAACAATCACAATTTGTTGATGAGAAAACCCAAAACGGGCAATCAGATCAATCAATTCGATGTTAGGACTATTAGGCTTATCCTTTTCGGCTAACATGTCGCGGCGAACAACATCTTGAGAAATTAGCAGCGAGTTAGCCAGATGCTTACGTAAGGCCTTTGCGGTGGTTGTTTTGCCACTACCTGAATTACCTCGGAGGATAATAAGTTGTTTCATTAATCGAAGTACCCCGTTTCGTCAGCAATGAAATGGGCCAATGCGGCACGATGCTGCTGATTAAAAAGCCGCGGTGCCTCGCTTGGCGCAAAGTATTGCAACTCTTCAGTTTCATCGTTATCGGCACTAAGCTCGCCACCTAATTGTTTCACGAGAAACACCGGACAAAGCCATTGTGCAACATCGCCATTGGGATAAGTAAGGATGAGGTCACCATCAACCCCGAGCAAAGAAACAACCTTAACCGTTAAGTTCGTTTCTTCTTTAAACTCGCGAATCATGGTCTGTGCAGGCGTTTCACCATACTCAATGGTGCCACTGATAAGACCCCATTGACCTTTAAAATCGCTACGTTGCTGAAACAAAACCCGTCCCGCTTCATCAGCCAAAATACCAATAACCCCAGCCATAATCAGTGGCGTATGGCCAACTTTTGCACGAATCTGTTTAACATAATCTGCCAAGGGAAAACCTCCTAAAAAAAGTAAGCGCGAACCGGCGCGGTTAGAAGTCGGAGTGTAAGCGGCCTTAAGCGTGATGGCCGGGTTTTGGCCATTGCGCTTAAGGTCCTTACACGCAGACTTCTGCGCCGGTGAGCGCGTTATGGGCGTAAACCAGAACATAAGCCGCCATAAGCGAGCTGCCCGGTTTTGGCCATTACGACCAAGGTCCTTATGTGCAGGTTTCTGCGCCAGTGAGCGCGTTATGGGCATAAACCAGAACATAAGCAGCCTTAAGCGAGCTGCCCGGGTTTTGGCCATTACGACCAAGGTCCTTATGTGCAGACTTCTGCGCCGGTGAGCGCGTTATGGGCGTAAACCAGAACATAAGCGGCCTTAAGCGAGCTGCCCGGGTTTGACCATTACGACCAAGGTCCTTATGTGCAGACTTCTGCGCCGGTGAGCGCGTTATGGGCATAAATCAGAACATGAGCGGCCTTAAGCGTGATAACCGGGTTTTGACCATTGCGCTTAAGGTCCTTACACGCAGGTTTCTGCGCCGGTGAGCGAGCACCACCTGCAGCACCCAAAAACACAAATCACCAAACCTAGCTACAGCATACGCCAACCAGCCTACAGGTTAAATATGGTCTAACACCAGCACCAAATAAGTGTCATACTAAAATTTAGATTAACCTAGCTACAACTTAGATTATTTCCCGGGCAATAATTGTGGTATGTTGTTAACAAACATAAAAGAGGAGTGCTGAGGCATGACAGTAACGCTAAAACATTTTCAAACCGAGGATCTTGAAACGTTGTGGAAAGTTGCCTTTTCCGATCCCAATGCAGAATGGCACAAATGGAATGGACCTTACTTTAACGATAAAGTTCCGACACTGGAAGAGATGCAGGAGAATCAGGCTAATCAAACAGGGTACCAATGGGTGGCGAATCCTTTTGTCAATGGTATTTGGGTCGATGGCATTCTGGTTGGGGATGTATCTGCGCACTACGAAGATGGCGACTTGCAACGGTGGCTGGATTTAGGCATTGTGATTTACGATGAAACTTATTGGAGTAAAGGTATTGGCAAGCAGGCATTAGATCAGTGGATTGATCGTATTTTCGGACTCATTGATTTGCCACATCTGGGGATCACAACTTGGTCCGGCAATGAACGCATGATCGGCCTTGCCAAGTCTGTAGGAATGAAACAAGAAGCCCGCGTGCGGCAGGTTCGCTACTATCAGGATCGGTATTGGGATTCCGTGAAGTACGGCATCTTACGTGAGGAATGGCAAGCACAGCGGCAGTCAAAGTAAAATAAAGCAAGCAAAGAGACGACTTCAAGTGAGTCGTCTTTTTGCTTGCTTTGAATTTCTGGAAGGTATCGATATATCGAAAATTAGACACAACAAATAAGCCTTTGCAGGTGACTACAGTGTGTTGTCAGGCCTCTTTTTCGGCTAACCGTTTGTACAGTGCGACAATTTCTCCGGCTAGGTCGCGGAAGGTAATGGCATTCATTAAATGATCCTGACTGTGAACCATGAGCAGGGTGACTTTGGCGTGGTCGCCTTGCGCTTCAGCTGTGAGCATGCCGGTCTGGACGTTATGCGCTTCGGTGAGGAAATGATCCGATTCTTTTAGTTTATCGTCAGCCAGCTTGAAATCACCGGCCTTAGCAGCGTGAATGGCTTCAAAGGCTGAACTTTTGGCATTGCCGCCGTTCATGATCAAGCCCATAACGGTTTCAAGATTTTGGTCGTCTTCTGGCATCAGGCTTCCGCTCCTTTGCTGTCATCAATGGCTTTGAGTGAGGCCTTTAACGCTTTTTCACCGTTCATCAATCCGTAGTCCTGCATGTTGATGACACTAACCGGAATATCGAGGTCGCGTTTGAACTGACTTTCAAGATAACGGACTTGCGGGCCCAACATTAAGACATCTGGTTTTTCGCTTTCCAGTTTGTTGTCTGCATCAGAGGCAGCTGTAGCAAAAATATGAACCGAAAGTCCATCTTTTTCGGCGGCCTTTTGCATCCGCGTTACTAACATACTGGTTGACATACCAGCTGCACAAACTAACATGATCTTTTTTTCTGCCATGAAAATCGGCTCCTTTTTAAAAATAATGTAATCGTTTTCCGTTTCATGTGATATTATAATTCGTAGGTACAAATTTTACAAGCGCTTTCAGAACATTGTGCCGTGCTCATTAACCTGTCAGGTTGCGGATCATGCCGTTAGCGCGCAATGGCAACTGCCCGTGGCTGATAGGTTTGAAAATAAATGAACACTTTAAGTTTGGAGGAGGACTTTGATGTATCACGATATTGCCGAACAACTCATTCAAGATATTCTGGCTGGTCAGTATCCGGTTAAGCTACCGACTGAACAGGTGTTGATGGATCGTTATCAAGCCAGCCGCAATACGATTCGGAAGGCACTGGATGTGGTATTTGCCCATGGGTTGGTTCGCCGGGTTCAAGGTAGCGGGTACTATGTCATTGATCATTCGGCTCAATCCGATGCTGTCCTCAATATGTCGATAGGCTTTGATCAGACAGCCATGGTGAAAGGCGGACCGCTGACTTCCAAAGTGGTTAAGTTTGCGCTTATCCCCGCGACAGCAGCCTTGGCGCAACGAGGGAATGTCAGCCGCGGCGATATGGTCTATCAAGTCGTGCGGTTGCGCTATTTAAAAGGGCAATTGTACGACTTGGAAGAATCGTATTTTCCGCAAGCAATTGTGCCACATCTTTCAGCTGAGATTGCGGCGGGTTCGATCTTCACGTATTTGCGTAACACCTATGCCATGGTTGGAAGCACAACGGAAAATTATATCCAATCACGACCATTACCAGCCGAGTATGCCGAGTTGATGGCGATGTCGGCACAGACTGATCACCTGTGCTTAGACGGGATCAACTATCTAGCTAGCGGCAAAGTCTTCAACTTTTCCCGAACTTATTTTGTTTATCCGGGTCTAACGTTGTACTACCATACGACCAATATCGATTTGAATCGGTAGTTAAAACCGAAGTTGGTTCAAATGAAATCATTATGCGCTGGTGTGCCAAGAAGCGGCCAGCGTGCTTAAAACTCAAGGAGAGTGTACAAGATGAACGGACTTATCAATTGGCTCAATAAACATGTTGTCCCAATCGCAGCGCGTATCGGATCAATCCGGTGGCTGGTGGCCTTACGTGATGCTTTTATTGCGATCATGCCAGCCATGATGGCAGGGGCGGTTTCCACCGTGCTGAACGCTTTGATTCGGGATATTCCGACCCAATTTGGCTGGACCGGTTTCGTTAACTCAATGCAGTGGCTTATCGGCATTAACGCTGTTGTCTGGACCGGAACCTTAGCTATTCTTGGCTTAATCTTCTCATTCACGTTTGGCTATCAGCTCGCGGTGCAGTACAAGGTTGAACCTGTGACGGCAGGAATCGTCACCTTGGGCACCTTCATTATGAGCTTGCCGCAAAACTTCACCATGACGTTGAAGGCTGGGCTGGCAAAAGGTGCCGTAAAAACATTGACCGATGCCGGAGCGGTTGTTTCCGGTAAAGATGTCAGCATGTGGGGATTCTTCAACTTTGGCAAGTTCTTCGGGGCGTATGGTTTCTTCACCGTTATGCTGATGGGCGCGATTGCCGCAACTATTTACATCTGGTTGATGAAGAAACATATCACCATTAAAATGCCGGATTCGGTTCCACCGGCTGTTGCTAATGCATTTACCGGGATTGTACCGGCGGCGGTTGCCTTGTACGGCGTGGGTATTATCAACTATCTGTTTACTCAATTTGGTACGACCGTGATTGAATTTATCGCTAAAGTTTTACAAGAACCTTTGTTAAGTTTGAGTCAAGGTTACGGTTCCGTGCTGATTATGACGATTTTGGTTCAAGTCTTCTGGTTCTTCGGCATCCACGGAACCAATGTATTAGGACCGGTGCTTGATAGTATCTGGTTAACGGCGCAGTTGGCGAATATCAATGCCTTTCAGAAAGGCCAAGCACTGCCGTATCTGTGGACTCGCAATTCATTTGACTTATATGCCTGGATTGGTGGCGCCGGTTCAACCTTGCTACTGCTGATTGCGATTCTGATGTTCTCAAAGCGCGATGATCAGCGTGCAGTTGCAAAGCTGTCAATTGCGCCAGGGTTCTTCAATGTCAATGAACCGGTTATGTTTGGGATGCCGATTGTGCTTGATCCTATTTACTTCATTCCGTTTATTTTGGCGCCGGTAGTGATGGTTTCCATTGCTTATGGCGCGGTAGTGAGTGGGTTGGTCTCACCGATCAAGAATCAGATTGTCTGGTCGATGCCGCCATTTTTAAATGCTTTAGTTGCAACCATGGACTGGCGAGCAGTCGTGCTACAGGCTGTGAATATGATCATCGGCTTCTTAATCTATGTACCATTTGTTAAAGCAGCCAATCGAATTAAACCAGCCCAGCTTGCTGATTGACGGTTATAGGAAAAATTGTTTTAGAAAGGCGGTTTTCAGTTGAAAATTCAGATGACACTCAAGGTTCCGGCGGCGTTCATGTATGGGCAGCTGATTCGCTCGGCTCAGGCGGACATCAAGGCGCACACTGGGCGAGAAGTTCTGGTGGGCAGTCTTGATGGGTTCACGTACCAGAAGAAATGGGCGAATGGCATGACGGGAAAGCTGACGATTACGCATGCCATTGCCAATCAGCGTTACGCGTATGAACTAGACACTGACCGCGATCATTATCATGTGGATTATCAATTACGCGATCTCGGTGATCAGCAGATGCAGCTGGATTACACTGAAATCATTGAAGGCAAAACCGCAAAAGGCAAAGCCAACAATCGCACGGCCGGATTTTTATTAAACTGGCAACGCAAACATCGCTTTAAGAAGATGTCACGGCAAATGGCAGCACAGTATTTTAACTAAGAAGGGATTCTTGTGAAATGAAACGATTAGGTATCTCGCTTTATCCGGATCAAAGCAGTTTCGAGGAGAACAAAGCCTATCTTGATCTGGCACATCAGTATGGTTATACCCGCATTTTCACCTCACTCTTGCAACTGCTGGGGGAAGATGGTGAAGATCTGCTGGCTAAGTTTCGCCAGACAATCGATTATGCCAATCAGCTTGGGTTTAAGACGATCGTTGATATTAATCCGGCGTTGTTCAAGGAGCTGAAGATTAGCTATGACGATCTGAGTTTTTTTGAAACGCTTCATGTTTGGGGACTGCGGCTGGATGAAGGCTTCACCGGCGCGGAAGAAGCGCGGATGACCCGCAATCCCTATGGCTTAAAAATCGAATTGAATATGAGCCATGGGACCAATTATCTTGCGAGCATCATGGCTTATGATCCTAACCGCGATAACCTAATCGGCTGTCATAACTTCTATCCGCAGGCGTTCACAGGTCTGAGTGAGGCTATCTTTACCGAATACTCCCAGCAGTACCGGGAGTATGGATTGCATACCGCCGCATTTGTGTCGTCAGCCAGCGGTAAAATCGGGCCTTGGCCGCTGCATGATGGGTTACCGACAATGGAGTCTGATCGCCATCGCAACATTGCCAGTCAAACAACGCATTTGTGTCTGACCGGCTTGATTGATGACGTGATCATCGGTAATGCCTTCGCGACTGAAGCGGAACTCAAAACCGTTGCCGATACTTTCCTGGCGCCATACCCGATCTTGCATGCCGAAATGTTGGCAAGTATCACGCCGCTTGAAGAAAAAATAGCATTTGCCGCGCCGCATTTATATCGTGGGGATGCATCGGCGTATTTACTGCGGGATACCCAGCCTCGTATCACGTATAGCACGGCCAGTATTCCCGCCCACGACCATGGCCAACCCTTCAAACGCGGCGATATTGTGATCGTCAACGATGCGTATGGCCGCTATAAAGGTGAATTCCAAATTGTTTTGACACCATTTAGCGATGATGGCCAGCGGAATTTAATTGGCCATGTTGCGGCTGATGACGCAGATCTGTTAACGCTAATCAAACCGTGGTCAACGTTTAGTTTGCAAAAACGCACAAGGTAATGATTGAAGTCGTTGTGTCCTTGTTGATTCAAATGTCGTAAGGAAAGCAAAATCGGTCTTAGAGCGTCTTGCCACTCTAAGACCGATTTTATTTTGTCGTGATGCATAACTTCAAATATCGTTGCTTTACTTACATGGAAGGTGCCGCGTTTTCATGATCGGCAATGATTTTCTCATCGCGGGCAACTTCTTTCAAAACGTTGCTAACCGCTGTTCCACCAAGGGAGGTACGGCGATTGACGGCTGCTTTTGAGGTGAGTTCTGCGTAGACGTCTTCTTGGATTTGCGGTGCGGCTTCCTGAAGTTCGCTTAATGGCATTTCCTGAAGCGCCGTGCCGGTTTTGATGCCTTTTAGCACTAACTCGCCGACAATTGCGTGGGCTTGGCGGAAAGGAACGCCCTTTGTTGCCAAGTAGTCTGCCAGTTCGGTTGCATTGCTGAAGTCATGCGTTGTGGCGGCGGCCATGCGCTGTTCATGCACCGTGAGATCACTAAGCATGCCGGTGAAAATATGCAAGGAGCCAAGGATCGTGTTATAAGCATCAAAAATCGGTTCCTTATCCTCTTGCATATCCTTGTTGTACGCCAGCGGAATGGCCTTCATGGTGGTGAGCAGCCCCATCAGCGCACCATATACGCGCCCGGTTTTGCCCCGAATCAGCTCGGCAAAATCCGGGTTTTTCTTTTGCGGCATAATCGAGCTGCCGGTGGAAAAGTCATCGCCGAGTTCGATGTAATTAAACTCAAATGTTGACCACAAAATCAGTTCTTCGGCCATGCGACTCAGATGCTGCATCAAAATCGCGCTGTTACTGAGAAATTCCAGTGCAAAGTCGCGATCCGATACGGCGTCCAGACTGTTGTGATACAGCTGATCGAAGCCTAATTCCTGAGCCACAAGTTCGCGATCAATCGGAAAAGTCGTGCCAGCCAGTGCAGCCGCGCCTAATGGCAAGATGTCGGTGTGCTTTTGGGTAAAGTCGAAACGTTCCCAGTCGCGCTGGAACATTTCGAAATACGCCAACAAATAATGGCCATAGGTGATTGGCTGGGCGTGCTGCATGTGGGTGTAACCAGGCATGATCGTGGCGGCGTGGGCCTTCGCCTGACCAACGAGAACGGTTTGCAGGTTCGTCAAGGCCTCTTTAATAGCAGGCAGGCGATGTTTGAGCCATAGATGGAGGGCGGTCGCTACCTGATCATTGCGGGAACGAGCCGTGTGCAGCTTGCCGGCGACTGGCCCGATTTCGGCTGTCAGTAAGGCTTCCATGTTGAGATGAATATCTTCATTTTCAACGGTAAAATGCAATTTGCCTGCTGCCAGTTCTTTTTGCAGGTGATGTAAGCCAGCGGTGATCGTGTCGGCATCGGCTTGCGGGATGATGCCGGTTTTGCCTAGCATTTTGACATGGGCTAGCGATCCTTCAAGATCCTCTTTGGCCATTTGTTGATCAAAACTGATGGATGCGCCGAATGCATCAACCCAGTGCGCGGCTTTTTCGGTGAACCGGCCGCCCCATAGCTTATCAGTCATGTTGCTTTTCCTCGGAGTGAACATGGTTGACTTGCTCAAAGACAGTGGTCGGCAGCGTCCAAAGTTTGATGAAGCCCGCGGCCGCTTCCTGATCAAAGGAATCGGCACTGGTGTAGGTTGCCAGGTCTTCATCGTAAAGTGAGTTGTGAGTGGACTGACGCGCGACTGGGACGGCACTGCCTTTGTAAAGTTTCATCTTGACGGTGCCATTGACGACGGCTTGGGTTTTATCGATGAAAGCCATCAAAGCATCGAATAAAGGTGAGATCCATTGGGCTTCGTAAATCATATTCGTCAATTTATTCTCAATGGTTGGCTTGAAATGTTGGACGTCGCGTTCAAGCGTGAGGTTTTCCAGATCGTGGTGCGCCGTCATGATGACTGCTGCAGCCGGTGCTTCGTAGACTTCACGCGATTTGATGCCAACGAGACGATTTTCGATTTTATCAATCCGACCAATGCCATTTGCACCGGCGATTTGATTAAGTTGTTTGATCATGGCAGCCAGCGGCATGGGGTTACCATTTAATGCTACTGGGACCCCTTGTTGAAAGGTTAGATCAAGAAAAGTCGGTTTATCCGGCGCTGCTTCAGGGGCAACGGTCATCCCCCATGCGTCATCCGGCGCCTGATTCCAAGGATTTTCGAGAATTCCGGCTTCGTTAGCACGGCCCCAGAGATTGGCGTCAATTGAGTACGGTGACTTTTTGCCGATTGGGACTGGCACATGATGATCTTTGGCGTAATCAATTTCTTCTTCTCGTGACCAGTGAAAATCACGAATCGGTGCTTCGATTTTCATTTCGGGATCCAAGGCGTGAATCGCGGCTTCAAAGCGAACCTGATCGTTGCCTTTACCCGTAGAACCGTGCGCAATTGCGGTGGCATTTTGGGCGTGGGCGATTTTAACCAGATGCTCGATGATTAATGGGCGTGACAACGCTGATACTAACGGATAGTCGCCTTCGTATAACGCATTGGCCTTGATGACCGGCGCAACATAGTGATCGGCGAACTCGTCTTGGGCGTCAATGACAATCGAATCAATGGCACCGACTTTAAGCGCTTTTTGTTGAATCGCGTCAAAATCCGCATCCGGTTGACCGACATTCAAGACGACCGCAATCACTTCATAACCCTTGTCCATGAGCCAAGGAATCGCAACGGATGTATCAAGACCACCTGAGTAGGCTAGTACAATTTTTTCTGTCATGAAAATATATCCTCCCTTAATAAATGTGAGCGCGTTATGGCAGGCGTGCTAAAGCAAAGGTTAATTAAACCGTTTTTCAATCAGGCGTAGTAGTCGTGATAGGGTAAACGTCATGATGAAGTAAAGAATGGCGACAACGACCAGTGGTAGGAATGGTTTGAACGAGGCGCCTTGCACAACGGTACCTTCAAACATTAATTCGGTGGCACCGATAACGGACAAGACCGAGCTTTCCTTAATATCGGTGACGAACTCATTGCCTAATGCCGGCCAGATGTTCTTCATTGCTTGTGGCAAAATGACGTATCGCATTGCCTGGCTTTGGTGCAGACCCAAAGACCGAGCCGCCTCGGTTTGACCGACAGGGACGGAATTGATCCCGCCACGAATGATTTCAGCAACGTATGCGCCGGAGTTGATAGCCATGGCGATCGCGCCGGCAACAAATGCGCTGAGATCTAAACCGAGGATCTGCGTACCGAAGAAGACGATGAACGCTTGAACCAACAACGGCGTACCCCGAATAAACTCGATGTAGATGTTAGCCACCACTTTAGCCAGCCAATTGCGACTGAGTTTCATCAAGGCAAGCAGCGTGCCGATGATAGTTCCGAATAAGACTGTTAAGACCGCGAAGACCAAAGTATAAATAGCGCCGCGGATAAAGTAGTTACCGTACTTAGCCCAGAAGCCTTGATCCTGATCCTGTAGTTTGTAGGCGGCTTGCAGATAACTTTTGTATTTGGCGCCTTTAACTTTGCTGATCGTCTTGTTGACTTGTTTTAACAAGGCAGGCGATTGCTTGCTGACGGCGATGGCAGTTGGGGCTTTGTCAGTCGCAAAATGCGGGTCAATCACGGTTAAACTCGGTGTCCGGGCAACATAGGAGTCGGCAATGGTACTAGCCAAAACCCCGGCGTCCAATTTGTTGTACGAAATTTGTGCAACCACATCATTTGCTTTATCCAGGCTCGTGACTTTTGCACCGGGCAGTTGGGTCTTGGCAAGCTGTTCCTGCGTCGTTTGCTTTTGTGCCCCTACTCGTTTTCCGGAAAAGTCGGCAATCGATTTGTACTTGGCTTTATCGGCCTTGCGAATGACCATGACTTGCGTTTCATACAGGTAAGGGGTTGAAAAGTTAACCTCTTTTTCCCGTTCAGGTGTTTTGGACATACCGGAGACGATCAAATCAATCTTGCCGGTTTTTAAAGCCCCGATCAGCGCCGTGAAGTTCATTTCTTTGATTTGCAGTTTCACGCCCATGTCCTTAGCGATTTGCTTGGACATGGAAATATCTGCGCCGACGATGGTGTCAGCACCGTTAATCGTGGCGTGGAACTCCAATGGGGCGTAGTCGGCGGACAGACCAACGACTAAATAGCCGCGTTTTTGAATCGCCGCTAAGTCTTTGCTGGCAGCTGCCGTTGGAACCGGCTGATAACTGGTGAAGCCGACGATCATAGCGATCAGCGCAATGATCGCGACCGCCCAATGTTTGATTCCCCGCATATAGTTCACTCCTCATTAATGATTATGGATTGAATATATACTCATTGGAATGAATATGCAAGCAAAATGTTAAATATACAAAAATAATTCATTTTAATCGACCGCTTGCAGTCCGGCCAGAAACGGTCTGATAAGGTGCCAAAGCTTGTGGTTATCGCGAATATATGAGTTGTGGTTTTCGCCGGGGAGAATATGCAATTCGGCATTTTGAATCGAACTGGCAATCGAAAAAGTTTCTTTACGTGTAATCAAGTCGCGGCTGCCCGCTAGCACTAAGGTTGGCACGGTGATCCTATGCAGCATTTGCGGGGTGATTTGCGGTTCATGGAGCATCATGGCTAACTTAGGAGATGGCCGATGACCAGCGGCAATACGAAAAAGAATGCGCGAATACCAGCGTAAACCTTGAGGCGTCAGATTCGCCCCGGCAACAATCAAAGCGCCGACTTGTTCGGGGTGCCGAATTGCCAGCAACAAGGCAATAATGCCACCATCAGAAAAGCCGAGTATGATCGGTCGGGCTAACTCCAATTCAGTGATTAAAGCTGAAACGTCTGACGTCATCGCATCATAACTAAGTTGCTCCGTAGCCGAACTTTGACCGTGATCACGACTGTCCAAGGCAATCACAGTATAATGCGGGGCGAGATACGTGATTAAATCGGCGAAAAGGGTATGATCCTCACCGTTGCCATGTAGCAATATAATCGCCGGTCCGTGGCCGCTTTTTTGATAGTAGAGCTTCAGATGATCGTGGTGGAAAAACATAAAATAACCTCCAAAAATTCATGCGTGGGGTGTTAACTAACGGTAAGTAGCGGTGGGATAAGTTCCTTGTTTCGGGTTCTGGGATAGAAAGCAAGAGCTGGGGGGCTACCATCGCGGAGGCGGATCGAAGTAGCGGAAGTCACTTAAAGAGTAGACCGAGGAAGGGTTGACACTTTCCTAAACGCGCTCCCCGGTGCAGAAGTCTGCGTGTAAGGACCTCAAGCCTAAATGGCCAAAGCCCAGCCATTTAGGCTTGAGGCCACTTACACTCCGATTGCTAACCGCTCCTGCTCGCGCTCTTGCTTAAACGCGCTCCCCGGTGCAGAAGTCTGCGTGTAAGGACCTCAACCGCAATGGCCAAAGCCCGGCCATCACGGCTGAGGCCACTTACACTCCGACTTCTAAGCGCACCGGCTCGCGCTCTTGCTTTAAAACCGTTATACTATAGAAGTGTATCTTAAACCAAGGAGGGCCGATGATGGCGAAAAAAATCTTGGTCGTTGACGATGAGAAGCCTATCTCTGATATCGTCAAGTTTAATTTGGATAAAGAAGGCTATGATGTCGTCACTGCATATGATGGCGAAGAAGCCTTGAAGAAAGTTGAATCAGAATCACCTGATTTGATTTTACTTGATTTGATGTTACCGAAAATTGATGGGCTTGAAGTTGCCCGACAAATTCGTAAAGAACATGACACGCCGATTATTATGCTGACGGCGAAGGATTCCGAAATTGATAAAGTGTTAGGACTGGAGCTTGGGGCAGATGATTATGTTACCAAGCCGTTTTCCAATCGAGAACTTGTTGCGCGGGTGAAGGCTAACTTGCGCCGTACCTCATCAGCCAATGCTGCCGGCAGTGAGGAAGACGAAGCCAATCGTGAATTGGAAGTTGGCGATTTAACGATTCATCCGGACGCGTATACGGTATCTAAACGCGGTGAGAATATCGAATTAACCCACCGCGAGTTTGAATTGCTGCATTACCTTGCCCGCCACTTGGGACAGGTTATGACCCGCGAACATCTGCTACAGACAGTTTGGGGCTATGACTACTTTGGCGATGTCCGGACTGTGGATGTGACGGTTCGCCGCCTCCGCGAGAAGATCGAAGACAATCCGTCCCATCCTGAGTGGTTGGTGACCCGACGCGGCGTAGGCTATTATTTGCGAAATCCTGACGCTGAATAATTAGGAGCACCACTGTTGAATAAAAAGATTCGCTTCTTTCAGTCAATTCACTTTAAAATCGCGATCGTCTTTATTCTTTTGCTGGTCGTGACATTGGAAATGATCGGGGCCTATTTTGTTAAGACCTTAGAGCAGCAAAATATTGAACAGTTCAAGACGAGTGTTAACGTGGACAGCTATATTCAAGATAAGCTGGCCGCGGATTTGTTGCGCACCGATACCGACAATGCCAATGACGATATTAAAAGCACCTTGAGTCAGGCAGATATTGCCAATTCGGCTGATCTACAAGTGATTGACGCAAAAGGAACGATTCGCGGTGACAGTGATATTAACGCCCAGACTAATATTGGGCAAAAGTCAGCTAATTCCAACATTAAAAACACGTTGTACTCTGGCCAACAATACGAAGGCTATGAATATCGGGAGCGTACAGGATCGACTTATTACAAGGTTGTACCGATTAAGAATCCGAACGCAACCGGCGACAATAATTCGGTCATTGGCGCGATTGCCATTTCAGCATCAATGGAGCAAGCCTACGATAGTATTAATAAAATCGTTGGTATTTTTCTGATTTCCAGTTTAGTCGCTGGCTTATTGGGTACGTTACTTTCCATTGTCATTAGTCGCGCGATCACCCGGCCAATTGACGAAATGAAAAAACAGGCGATTCGGATGGCGCGTGGGGACTATTCCGGTCAGGTTCGAATTTACGGGCAGGATGAACTTGGCCAGCTTGCAGTCGCCGTCAATAATCTAAGTGTGCGTGTTGAAGAAGCCCAAGAAGCCTCCGAAGCGGAACGGCGCCGGTTGGATAGCGTGTTGGCTCATATGACCGATGGCGTGATTGCTACTGATCGGCGCGGTAATGTCATCATTATTAATCAGACCGCGTTGAGTTTTCTCAATACTAAAAATGAGGATGTTATTGGCGTTTCGATTTTGAAGTTACTCAATATCGCCAAGGATTATACTTTGCGTGACTTACTTGAGCACCAGACTGAATTGTTGTTGGATTTTTCGGAGCAACTTGATCATGATCTGATTTTGCGGGTTGATTTTAGCTTGATCCAACGCGAAACCGGCTTTATTTCGGGACTGGTCGCGGTTTTGCATGACGTAACGGAGCAGCAAAAGATTGATCGCGATCGTAAGGAATTTGTTTCCAATGTGTCACATGAATTGCGCACGCCGTTGACCTCAGTGCGTAGTTATATTGAAGCGTTAAGTGATGGTGCGTGGAAAGATCCTAAGCTGGCACCGCAGTTTCTAAATGTTACGCAAGAGGAAACTGACCGGATGATTCGAATGATTAACGACTTGCTGAGTCTGTCGCGTTTAGATTCCGGTACCAGTAAGTTCAACCTTGAAACCGTCAATTTAAATGAGTTCTTCAACTATGTTCTGGACCGATTCGACATGATGCTCAAGACGGATAACGAACACACCGGTGAGGCGCGGACTGCACAACCGTTGCCACAGCCGGATGGCCAAAAGAAGCGTTATTCGATTAAGCGGGAAATTACCCACGAAGATCTTTGGGTTGAAATCGATACAGACAAGTTCATGCAAGTGATTGATAACATCATGAATAACGCGATTAAATATAGTCCGGATGGCGGCGTGATCACAGCACGGTTGTTCCAGATGCACGATCACGTGATTTTGTCCATCAGTGATCAAGGGCTAGGAATTCCGCGTCAGGATCTGGGTAAAATTTTTGATCGCTTCTATCGCGTTGATAAGGCGCGCTCCCGCAAACAAGGCGGAACCGGTCTAGGCTTGGCGATTTCAAAAGAAGTCGTTGAAGCCTTACATGGCCGCATTTGGGTCGATTCACAAGAAGGCCGTGGCAGCACATTCTATATCTCACTGCCATACGAACCGATTACCGATGGAGGAGATGACTGGGATGAAGCTTAGTAGTTGGATTTTGCGCGTGAGTCTGATCGCCATGGTTATTTTAAGCCTCGTCTTTACGTCATTGATTTGGCGAAATCCATCGCGGCTGGAGCGTCGAAGTACATCGAACGTGCAGGTAACAACCGAAAACGATCCGAATGTTAAAAAAATGGAAGGCAACGTTTACCTGCCTAACCAAGTTTATTACACGCATCGTGGTCAAAAGCAGCTGCTATTTAAAGCCAATGCCAATATCGACCATGAAGTTCAACAAGCAATGGCGGATTGGCATATGACGCAGGTTAAAGCGGTGGGAAAAGTCTCGCCGGCTAATTATGAAACTTACCTTGAACAAGATGGCAGCCTGCAACTTATCTATCAAGACGTCATGAGTTTTAAACAATTTGAACAGTGGTTTTTTAGCAAGCAAGATCAAATCAAAGCCTCCGATTTTCACTTTAATCGGGTTTTGGTGAATTTAGATGGTGCGGTTAAAAAACTGACCTTAATTAACGATGCCACGCGGAGAGTTTACGAAGCCAAGTTAGCCAACGTCTCACAGGATCAGCTCCAAAAGCTTGTGACGACCCAGGTTACCCGCGCTTTTCCAATTGAAGAAAAGCGGTTAGGCAATCACGAAGTTGCGTTCTTTACGCAGCCAATCAAACTGCCGCCATATGCTTATCTGATGGATCAACAAAGTGCCAATTATTATGTCTCCTTGTTAATGCCATCGAAAACCGCCAGCAATGTCGATGCACGTGAAATTGGTGATAGCACGCTTTATACTGCGGGTTCGACTCGACGAATGACCGCTGATTCGGGAACCGGTGCGATTGAATTTGAAAACTATACGGCAACATTTCCTGACAGTGGATTAACTAATTTCCTGCACGCGACCTTCAAAGGACTTAGCGATTTGCAGATGACAAACCTGGCTAGTATGCGGTATTTTCAATATGATGCCAGCCGTGGCGAAGTGGTTTATAAAACCTATGCGCAAGGGTTCCCGATCTTTAATGTGGATCAAAAAGGTGATGTTACTGTTCGGTATACGCAGACATCACAGGAGATTAATTTCTCTAATACCAATCTGACGGTGCCGATTCCTACAAATCAACCGGCACAAACCTTACCGGCAACTGCTACCGTGGTGAATCAGCTAGTGGCTGCGGGCTATCGTGCCAGTCAGATTACGGATATCCTGATTGGTTACCAGTGGACCGGTAGTAGCAATGATCAGCAAGTGATCGATTTGCAGCCGACTTATTATGTTGAGATGAAAGGCGAATATCGGGATTATCAAAGCTGGCTGAATCATAGTAGCGATGCGTCTGCCAATGCCGCTAGCGGCCAGACTGCGACGCCGAGCAATGATGATAGTAGTGCGAGCGAATCTGAGCCAACGCAATAACGGATCTTTAACTAACTGACAAGCTAATAAACTGCTTGCTGAGGGAGGCGATTTTGTGGATTTTCGACGGATTGAATGGATCTTTCTAGTTGTGTTTGTCGGCCTGAATATTTTCCTGGGAATTAGCTATTTTCAGGCGCAGCAGGTTGACTTGGCAACGATTAAAAGTGGCGATGCGGCAACCATCACGGACATTACGCGCGATCAAATTAAGCTGCCGCGTTTAAGCAAAAAGACACCCAAAGGCGATTATCTTGCAAGTCAAGCCAACTCAGCATTAACCGCGGCACGCACGAACCTGGTGAAGCAGCAGGTTTCCATTAGCGAAGGCGATTATCAGGAATTGCAAGCCAATCTGGATGTGCCCATAACGTTAAAAAAGAATCAGGAACTGCGCCAGATGAAGACTTTTGTTAAAAACAATGTCTACCATGGCAAGGAGTATGAGTATGCACCGGCGCTCTCTAATGACGAACGCGTGGTGTTTGCCCAGCATCCCCAAGCCGGACTGATTTACGATCGGCGTGCGGCAGTGACATTGCATGTATCCGATAATCGTCTGGTTAGTTATACGCAGACTTATCTGACCAAATTAAACATTTTGCGGGATCATTTAAGCTTGATGAGTGAACAGGATGCTGTCATTGCTTTGTATCGTGACAATGATATCCCTAATAATTCGGCGATTGTGTCCACACAGTTGGCTTATAGTTACCTGCTTGATGCAAAAGGCAGTACGGTTTATGTCCCGGCTTGGTACATTGGCGTCAAGAATCGCTCGACCGGGAATGTCACGGTAAAACGTGTCAATGCGATTACTCGAACAGTTATGAAAAACCGTAATGACAGTTAAGTGGTAGAATGGACGGCAGTGAGAGCCGATTGCCTAGATCAGGCAGTTGACTAAATGGTAAAAAGTTTGGAGATGGTGATCGTGGGCGAAGATTTTGGGATGCGTGTCAGTGTCCTTGCCAGCAGCAGCTCTGGTAACGCAACCTATATTGAAACGCCTGGTCACAAGGTGTTAGTGGATGCCGGTTTATCAGGCAAGAAAATTGAAGCGCTGATGAAGAGCATCGGCAGAGATCTAACCGATGTTGACAGTGTTTTTATCACGCATGAACATAGCGATCATGTGCGTGGTGTAGGCGTGTTGGCGCGACGTTATCCGCAGCTCAACGTTTATGCGAATGCCAAGACGTTTGCAGCTTTACCAAAAAGTGTGGGCAAAATTCCTGAAGCACAGCTGCGGTTGTTTGATATGGGGACAACTTTGACGTTAGGTGATTTAGATGTGGAAAGTTTTGGCGTTTCGCATGATGCTGCCGCGCCTCAGTTTTACCAATTTCATCATGACGGCAAGGCCTTCACTATCCTAACCGACACGGGCTACGTTTCAGATCGGGTTGCCGGGACGATTCGCGATGCCGATGCGTATGTGATGGAATGCAATCACGACCTTGAAATGTTGCGGACAGGTCCGTATCCGTGGCCGTTGAAGCAACGGATTTTAAGCGATCAAGGGCACCTGTCCAATGAGGATGGTGCGGATGCTTTGATGGATGTCATCGGTTTGCGGACGAAGCGGATTTATTTGGGGCATTTATCACCGCATAACAACAATAAGCCACTGGCGCATTTAACCGTGGCGTCGTTGTTGGCACAACAAGGTCTGGCGGTGGATCATGACTTTCATATTTATGACACTGACCCGGCAGTTGCCGACCCATTGTTTGTTGTGTGAAGCGGTTTGAAAGCAGTTTTAGCAGTGTGAAAAAACGGACGACTTAGATGGGAGCATGTAAGCTGGCCGGTTTTTTTGTGGGTTGGGGAGGGTGTTCGTCGTAGTTTGCGCTCGTTGTAACGCGTTTACTGGTGTGGGAGTCTGCATGTAAGGACCTTGGTCGCAATGGGTAAGCTCGGGTCATTACGTTCGAGGCGCTTGTGTTCTGGTTTATGCCCATAACGCGTTCGCCAGCGCAGAAGTCTGCGTGTAAGGACCTTGGTCGCAATGGCCAAAGTGCGGCCATTACGTCTAAGGCCGCTTATGTTCTGGTTTATGCCCATAACGCGTTCGCCAGCGCAGGAGTCTGCGTGTAAGGACCTTGGTCGCAATGGCCAAAGTGCGGCCATTACGCCCAAGGCCGCTTACACTCCGACTCCTAAGCGCTGGCTCACGCTCACCATAACGCGCTCACCGGCGCAGGAGTCTGCGTGTAAGGACCTCAGTCGCAATGACCAAGCCCGGGTCGGCCACTTACACTCCGACTCCTAAACGCGCCGGTTCGCGCTCACTAAAAAATACGATGTTGTTCATAGTTTCGTCAAAATCGTCACTTACAATAATCTGTGTAAACAGGGTGAGTTAGAATGCCCGTAAGGAGGAAACCGTTATGGATAACGGAAGTCATAACTTTCAGGAGACGCCACAGGATCAGAAGCCGCAACGGTCGGCGGAAAAACCGAAGAAGAATGGTTTGAAGCAGACCGCAATTGTTGCTGTTGTGGCTGCCTTGATTGGTGGCGGTGTTGGTGGCGGTACTGCCTATTGGGCGATCAACCATACGACAAGCCTTGGCGTGACCGACACCTCTGGTAAAGCCGGAACGACCAAGATTTCCAATGTTTCAGTCAATCAAAGCAGTGCTTCAGAACAGGCTTTTGCAAAGGTTAAAGGCGCAGTCGTCTCAGTTGTTAACATGCAAAAGGCTGAAAGTAACAGCGATGGGCTGGATACTTTTGGCGGGCTTGAAGGCATTTTTGGCCAGGATAACCAAAATAACAGTAGTTCGAGCAGTAGTTCATCAAGTCTTGAAGAGGCCAGCGAAGGTTCTGGTGTTATTTATCAAAAGAAAGATGGCAAGGCTTATATTGTCACCAATAACCATGTGGTGAGCGGTTCGGATAAGCTCGAAGTTATTTTGAGCGATGGAACCAAACTGACAGCCAGTTTAGTCGGAACCGATTCAACGTCTGACTTGGCGGTTTTGACAATTGATGGCAGTAAGGTTAACACAGTTGCCAGCTTTGGCGACTCTAGCAAGATTGAAGCCGGGCAAACTGTCTTGGCAATCGGGTCGCCGCTGGGCTCACAGTATGCTACCAGTGTGACGCAAGGGATTGTCAGTGCGAAGAGTCGTACCGTTGATGTGACCGATAGCAGTGGTAACACCACCGGACAGGCAACGGTTATTCAAACGGATGCCGCGATCAACTCAGGGAACTCAGGTGGCCCGTTGATCAATCTGTCAGGTCAGGTTATCGGAATTAATTCAATGAAGCTATCCGGAAGCTCGAGCAGCAGTTCTGAAGGAGCAACGATTGAAGGGATGGGCTTCGCGATTCCAAGTGATGAAGTCGTTTCGATCATCAATCAATTGGTCGAAAATGGTAAAGTTGTTCGGCCAGCGCTAGGCATTGAAGTGCGCGACTTGTCCACCGTTTCTGCCAGTCAGCAAAAATCCGTTTTGAAGTTACCTGAAAGTGTTACCGGCGGGGTCGTTGTCGGCGGCTTTACCAGTGGCAGCAGTGCCAAGGCGGCAGGATTGAAACAGTATGATGTCATCACTGCGCTGGATGGTGTCAGCGTCTCCAATACCGCTGCGCTACACACGCAACTTTATAAGCATAAAGTCGGCGACACCGTCAAACTGACCTTGTATCGTAAAGGTGAGCAGCAAACCGTATCTATAAAACTTTCACAGACAACAAGTGATTTGAAGAATTAAATGATGAGAGCCTCGATTAAAAGATTCGTCTTTTGATCGAGGCTCTTTTGCGCTTTCAGCGAAATTAGTCGAAAGCGGTTTCTTCAGAATTTCACGAAAGTTTTAGCGCTAATCTGTGGAAAAGTTCAAGTAAAAGATTTGTCAAGAGTGGGTAACTTTTGCGTAAAAAGATGCCCTAGCCTGTGGATAACTCTGTGGATACTGTTCATAACTAAGATTTCCGGGTGTGAGTAAGTTGTCCACCAAACTGGGGATAACTTGTGGATAAACTTTTTTGACTTGTGACAAAACGTTTGTTCCCGGCTGCTGGAGCGGGATTAAGCGGCTGAACTTTGTGAAATCGAACAATTAAAAACTGTGGATGAACGGTGTCGAAAAATTTTTTACTTGAATTTTTTGAATCGTCTATTTAGTGTCAATGGGCATACTTAATACTATATTTTGGGCCTTGAGTTTTGAACATGTGGATAACCGGTGTGGACAACCTGTTGTTTGCTGCGAAAAACTTAACATTTGACTTCGGCTGCGGAAGTGGTTACGATGAAATAGGTAAAAGAATTGTGCACAATGTATTTGAAAGGATGGTCCGTCATGAAAATCACGATTAAACCAGCTGCAGTGACGTACTTGAACGAGCACGTTGCAAAGGATCAACATTTGTTTCTGGCATTAGATGATGGCTCAAGTAAGTATTCGAAACTAGGCGGCTCCTGTGCTATTGGCAATAAGTACCAAATTGTTGTGACCAATCAGGACGACCAAGACTATGCATTGCCACTGGAAAATGATGCGGGCTTGAAGCTGACCACAGGCGATCTGGAAACCGATTATTTCGGAAGCGGCCTGACGCTTGATTTTAAAAATGCTTCGTTAGCCTTGCGTGATGATAGTGGTATTTTAGACGGTGCCGTTACCCTTAATCAGGTAACTTCAACACCGCAAAATGATGACAAACGCCGTGAGGAAATGAAATCGCTAGGCGGCAAGATTTGTTAATGTACGATCATAATCCGCTGAACCTGTAAAACGACAAACAATCAAAATAGCAGAAAATTCAAATTAGCACTCTAACATGACGAGTGCTAATTTTTGTGTTATACTAAAGATGTTCGGAAGAGGAAGTCGTAACCTTCAAAATGAAAGGAAGTTTTCGATGATGGCTAATGATCTTATGCGGCGGAATGATTGGTTGAATGATCCATTCTTCAATGATTTGGGACGGCATATTTTTGACAGCTTTACGCCAACTCGTGGGGTTGACAACAGTCGCCTGCTGAAAACGGATATTCAGGAAAATGACGAGTCATATGTTGTGAAGGTTGATGTACCTGGGATCGAGAAGCAAAATATCAATTTAAGCTATGACCATGATGTTCTCAGCATTGCAGTTAAACATGAGGAACAGGCTGATCATTCAGACAAGGAGGGCAATATGCTAATGTCTGAACGCAGCTATGGCCGCATGAGCCGCAGCTATCGGTTGACAAGCGTTGATGAAGGTAAGATTAGTGCTAAAGTCAGTGATGGCGTTTTGACCATTGATTTACCAAAGATGGCAGCCGAGCAGCAGGATGGGCATCAGATTACGATTGATTGAATCGGATCTGTTTGTCTAGTATGAATACCTTGAGGAGCCGGATCGGGAAACTGATCCGGCTCTTTTTCGAGCGTGAGCAGGGGCGCTTAGCAATAACTAGCTACCGGTCATTTGATCCTGACGAACAAAGTGACAGCAGTAGCAGCTTCTTCAGAGCAGATGAGGTCACTGAAAACAGGAAATAAGTTCAAATTGATGATTCGTTTCGCTGTAAAAGCGTATAATAGAAGTTAAACATTTAGGATAACCGAAAAGAGAATTGTCTAGGTGAAGGCCTAGAAAACAGCTCCGAGCTAACACTTGCTATCCTCATCGTTTACTGAGTTAGCCTAGACTGAATTATATCGGTTACAGGATTTGAACGTCCAGATTATATTCGTTCTAAAAAGGGTTGCATTTTTAAATTGTAATGGTTATAATTGGGGTACTTAGGAAAAGGGAGTGGCAACAATGAAGAAGAACTGGCAGCTTATGATGGTGCTTGTTGTGAGTGCTGTGGCGCTGGTCTTTGCGTTCATATTAAAACAGCCATTGATTGCTCAGGGACTGATTACAGTCATGGGGTCAATTATTGCTTTGATTATGTTCGGCGGCATGGTCAAGACCATTCGTTCAGGTAATTTCGGGGTTGATTTGTTAGCAATTACGGCGGTAGTCGCCACTTTGGCAGTCAGTCAGTATTGGGCAGCGATGATTGTTTTGCTGATGCTGACTGGTGGGGACGCCTTGGAAAGTTATGCTGCGACAAAAGCCAGCAGTGAACTGAAGCAGTTATTAGAAAACGCACCAACGACAGCTCATCGGTTGGTTGATGGCCACGTTGAAGATGTTGACGTTGATGCCGTTCAAGTGGGCGAGACGATTTTGGTTAAGCCTCAAGAAGTTGTTCCAGTCGATGGTACGGTTTTGGAAGGCGAGAGTTTGGTGGATGAAGCCAGTTTGACCGGTGAATCCAAACCAGTTGCCAAAAACGCAGGTAGTGACATCATGTCTGGGACGATCAACGGGGATTCGGCATTAACCGTTAAAGTTACGCAGCGAGCAGAAGACAGTCAATATCAGGGAATCATTAAACTTGTTAAGGAATCCGAAGCTCGTCCGGCTCATTTCGTCCGGATGGCAGACCGGTATGCGGTACCATTTACGTTAGTTGCTTATGTCATTGCCGGATTGGGTTGGTTCTTATCTGGTGACCCGGTTCGGTTTGCGCAGGTACTGGTTGTCGCATCGCCTTGTCCATTGATTCTTGCGGCACCGATTGCCATGGTTTCGGGTATGAGTCGCAATAGCCGTAACGGGATTATTGTGAAGTCGGGGACTACCCTTGAAAAATTGAGTGACGCTCGGACTTTCGCTTTTGATAAAACCGGAACCGTCACCCGTGGTATTTTGAAAGTCGCGACAGTTTTACCGCAAGCCGGTTTTTCCCAAGATGAGCTTTTGAATCTAGCTGCCAGTGCAGAAGGCCAATCGACCCATATCTTGGCGCGCTCGTTGACAGACGCAGTGCCAGCAGCAGATCGGCTGCCGGCAAGCGAGGTCAGTGAAGCAACTAGTTTCGGTGTTTATGCAACCGTTGACGGGCATAAGGTTAAAGTCGGCAAGGCTGAGTTCGCCGATGCAAAAGACACTTTGGATACAACGGCGGTTTATGTCAATGTCGATGGCCAATATGCCGGTGCCATTACTTTTTCCGACCAAATTCGGCCTGAAGCAAAAGAAACCATGACCAAATTGCACGAATTAAACGATGCCAACTTGATCATGATCTCTGGTGACCAACAATCCATTGCCGATAAGGTCGCTCAAGAAGTCGGTATTGACCAAGTGTATGCTGAGCAATTGCCGCAGCAAAAGATTGAAGTGCTGGACAATGTGCCTAAGGATGATCGTCCCGTTGTCATGGTGGGTGACGGGGTCAACGATGCACCATCGCTGGCGATTGCCGATGTTGGGATTGCCATGGGTGCACATGGCGCAACGGCTGCCAGTGAGTCAGCGGATGCGGTGGTGTTACGCGATGATCTAGCAAAAGTGGCAGCAGCAACCTTGATCGCCAAGGAAACCATGGTCATTGCCAAGCAGTCAGTGCTGATCGGGATTGCGATTTGTACCGGATTGATGCTCATTGCCAGCTTCGGCGTCATTCCAACGATTATTGGCGCCATGTTGCAAGAAGTCGTCGATACGGTCACCATTTTATATGCGCTGCGGGCACGTAATGGCTTGCATCGGCAGGCGTTGGTTGATCCGGTTCGCGCAGAAGCACGTGCTTAATTAACAATTTAAGATCAAGAGATTTCAGGGTCCAATCAGATACGCGCGATATAAGCGCATCTGATTGGACCTTTTTTTGGTGCAAGTAGCTTTTTGCAGTAAGGTGACCGATTTTATGTCATCAAGGGTTGCTAAGCTGCTACAAAACATAATTAAGATCTAGACTGTAACGGGTAAAACTTTGATAGTAATGGGATAGTGACTCGGGAGCGCCCGACAATTCCTAGTGAGTCAAAAGACATTGCTTAGTGGGCATATGGGAAGCCACATAAGGATAACAGAGCAATTAAATCCCTTGTCTGGACTGCTAATTGATGGATCCAGACAAAAGAAAAATGCCGTCATCCAAGTCAGATGACAGCATTTTTATGAAAACGAATGATCAATTAATTTGCTTGACTAGAAGCTTGATTGGCATTGGAACTTGGTGAAGAGGCAGTACGACTGGAACTGCTTGAAGCACCGGTACTGCTACTTGCGGCGGCACTACTGCTGCTAGTTTGACTGCCGCTATCACCGTTTGGCCCCCAAGTCCACTGGTAAGAGCCATCACTCATGGTGACTGACTTGACGGTCATGTCGTCAACAGATTTGCCTTGAACCTTAATAGCGGCGACAGCATCATCGTAAGTTTTGTAAAGGCCGCCACTAAGCACGGTTGTCAGGGGTTCAATGCTACCCGTTGAAGCAGGGGTTGATGATGACTGACCTTGATCATCAGAAGCTGAAGTGCTGCTGCCAGCTGGGTTGCTTGAGGACGGCTGGCTTGATTCAGCTGGTTGCTGGCTGGAGATGCTGGATGGTGTCTTTTGACTTGAAGGTGTGGATGTTGTTCCCGCGCCACTAGCTGGTTCATCGTCACTGGCAGCCGATTCCCGACCAGTTTGTTGGCTCTGACTGCTTGCACCTTTTTGATTCATCGCAACATCCGAGTCGTTACTTTCTTGGGAATTTCTCGCTACTTGAACTAGGGGAAGAACGTTTTTGGCAAAATCCTGATTCTCAACATTTTCGACGGCATTGACGGCAAGATCAATGCTGTCGCTGCTGAGGTTTGCCTTTGGATGTTGCATATTCTGGTCTTGGTATAACTTTTGAATTTGGGCAATGGCCAGTGACTTCTTGTAAAGCTGATTGACTTGTTGTTGGTAGTCAGCCGCAAATTCAGGTTTGGTATTCGCGATTGCTTTGTAAGCTGCGTTGGCACGGGAACCGTCTTCAGCAATCTGAGCCAGATTACCGTTTTGTGTTTTTACGGTTTCTTCAATCGTCAGCATATGGCTGGCAGCGTCAGCGTCCTGTTTATCTTTGAGGACAACTTTCTTCTGATCGCGATCATCCACATTCTGAGCTAATTGCTCAAGCTTGGATTGCGTAGATGTCACTGCATTCTTAGATAGGTTTTTGGCTGGAAAGGCGCGTTTCGTGGATGTGTATAGTTGGTTAGTTTGTTCCGTTGCCGCTTGGACGGCATGTTGTGTAAATGAGGTATCGATCGTATTCCGCATCCCATAGAAAACGGTCAAGTACCCTGCAATCAAGGTGCCGACCAAGACTTGGAAAATATGTTTTCGCTTCATTGATGCCACCTCCAATATCCTAATGGTACGGGCTGGACTTAACAAGACCATTGCAAACAGGTCACGAAATGGTTCTTTTTTGTTACACATTAATATAGTTGTAATATAAGGGGTTTACTAGTTGAATGCAAGTTTGGTAAGGTGAAGCAAAACTTGCGAGCCCTTGACTTTATTAACGTTGTCTAAATTTAAAAAAATTTTTTCAATATTTTGTTGTCTGGCGCTTTAGCTAAAAAGTTCGTCAGGCTTTTTAGTTAAATATCGCTTGACAAATAACCTGACAAACGGTTAGAGTTGCAAGTAATCAAATAACCGTTCATGCAAACCTTTGAAGTGGAGATCAAGCTGATGGTGCACGCACAGAGAGCCGGCGTTGCTGAGAGTCCGGCCGAACGCAAGTCAGTAAATGGACCACTGAGGGTTCCCCCGAAAGCACCGCGAGTACGGGGAAACGTGTTGGCATACGTCAGTTGTCGCCGGGGTGTTGGCCCCGGGCTAAGCGTGATCATAAACTGCCAAATGACACAATACCTAGGCGCAGTCTCATGATCAAACTAAGGTGGCACCGCGGGAAACCGTCCTTAACAAGAAGTTTGTTATGGGCGGTTTTTTTGTGTGAGCGCGAGCAGGAGCGCTTAGCAATCGGAGTGTAAGTGGCCTCTAGCCTAAATGGCTGGGCTTTGGCCATTTAGGCTAGAGGTCCTTACATGTAGATTGCTGCGACTGCGAGCGCGTTATAGAAAGTAATCCCCAACCAACCAAGTGCCCAAAATAGAACCCCCTCCGTTCCCGCGAGTTCTTTCCCGCAAACGAAAGGCCCCTATCCAAAGGCACCCAGCTACCCCAAGCCTCACCATCCGCACAGGCGCGCCTCCTTCGTCTGTGCCAAGTTCCACCACCAAAAATACTTTCACGAGGTGTACAAAATGAAAAAGCAATTCTCACTGGGATTCATGCTCCTAGGCGTCACCATCCTTTTAGCCGCATGCGGCCAATCAGCAAAAGCAGCAACCAACCAGCGAACACTTAACGTTGCAGTCAGCACGGAAGCCAGTTCGCTTGATCCGGCCCACGCGGTTGATGCAACCAGCGGCGGGATCCTTCAGCAGATCATGACGCCGCTTTATGATCACGATCAATCCGGCAAAATCATTCCGGCAATGGCCACAAAGGTTGTTAAGCCAACCAACAATGGCAAGACCTACACGCTGACGTTACGGCGCGATGTCAAATGGAGCGATGGGACACCTGTGACCGCCAAGGATTTTGTTTATTCTCTCAAGCGTATTGTTGATCCCAAGACTAAAACCGAATTCGCGTATCAATACGATGCGATCGCGAATTATCAGGATATTGTCGCTGGAAAAAAGTCACCGGATACTTTGGGCGTTTCCGCACCTAGTAAGTACGTACTCAAGATTCAGTTGAGCCAGCCAACCCCTTATTTTTCCAGTCAGATGACCGGTTATTATCCAACCAATGAAGCTGCCGTTAAGCGTTACGGCAAGAAGTTTGGCACTGCTGCCGACAAAATTGTGACCAATGGCGCTTATAAAATTAAGCATTTTGACACGACCAGTGACAGTTGGAATTATGTCAAAGACCCGAATTTTTATGCGGCTAAGTCGGTGAAAATCAATCATGTACACGTCAATGTTTTGAAAGATTCCAGTACCGTTGATAATCTTTTCGCTACAGGCAAGCTGGATGATGCACCGTTATCAGGCAACTTGATCCAAAAAGAAGCGGACAATCCGGCACTGAGCAAAACGCCTGCTGCAAATATGAATTACCTGCAACTCAACACCAAGAATCCGCAACTGAACAACGTCAACTTACGGCGTGCCATTTCCGCGGCCTTGGATCGCCAAGCCCTCACCAGCAAAGTCTTGCAAGATGGCTCGCAACCAGCTAAGGCATTTGCCCCTAAAGGATTAGCAACCAATCCGACGACAGGTAAAGATTTCACCAGCGACGCCAAAACACCGCTAACCTATTCACCGACTAAGGCAAAGGCCTATCTCAAAGCAGCTTTGAAGGAGCTTCATACCGACAGCATCAGCTTTACGATTCTCACTTCCGATGTTGGTACCGATAAACAAGTGGGCGAATATTTACAAAGCCAGCTCACCAAAGTACTGCCGCAACTCAAAGTTACCGTGAATAGCTTACCGAAAATGACGCGGATTCAGCGATCACTGAATGGCAAATTCGATGCCGTCTTGATGAGCTGGAATTCAACGATTCAAGACCCCTCAGATTATCTAAACACCGCCACTGCTGATAATATTTCAAACTTTTCGAAATTTAGCGATCACGAGTATACAACTTTAATGAATAAGGTGAACGATACTAATGGCCAAACCGCAACCGCACGCTATCAACAAGAACTTGCTGCCAATGCCCGGGTAATTGACGTGGCCGGTTACATTCCTGTTTATCAAAGTGCCAACAGCCGCCTGATTAACACGAAAGTTGGCGGCTTGCATTACAGCATGTTGCAACCGGCTGAATACCGCTATGCATACTTCAAATAAATTAACCAGAAAGCAGGTGTCACGATGACGCTTCCTATGCAAGACTTTTTAACTCAATATCTTCGACTGCAGTCCGTTTCACTGGCGGCTGAAAATCAGATTCCCGAAACCGCAGCCTTTTTAAAGCAACAATTTACTGACCTAGGTGCCACCACCAGTCGAATTCTACAGACGGATGGTGCCAATCCGGCAGTGTATGCAGTGTTTCCCGCCCAAACAGCGGAGGCCCCGACATTACTCTTCTATAACCACTACGATGTCCAGCCAGCCGAGCCGTTGCAGCTTTGGAAAAGTGATCCGTTTGAACTGAAAATAACCGCCACTCATCTCTATGCACGCGGCATCAATGATGATAAAGGTGAATTAGCAGCGCGACTGGCAGCGGTTGCCCGGTTGCAAGCACAAGGCGGGTTGCCATGTACGATTAAGTTTCTGGTTGAAGGCGGAGAAGAGCAAGGCAGTCCCCATCTTGATGACCTATTGACTCAATATGCCGATCTGCTTGCTGCTGACTTTTGCTTGTGGGAATCAGGCGGACGAAATGAGCAAGGTAAATTTCAAATCTCTTTGGGTGTCAAAGGCGGCGTTGCATTTCAGATGAGTGTCAAGACTGCTGATTTCGATCTTCATTCCAGTTTCGGCGCGGTGACGGAGAATCCGGCATGGCGGTTGGTTCAGGCGCTGGCAACTTTGAAGAATGCTCGAGATGAAATCACTATTCCGCATTTTCTTGATGCGATCAAACCTTTAACGGCGACCCAAAAGCAACTCATTAACCAAGCTGACTTTGATTATGCAGCCTTTGCCAAGAATTATGGGATCACCCGTCCGGCTACGGTGCCAGACGATCAGATTAAAGAAGCCTTGTACAATCGCCCTAGCATGACCATTAACGGACTTTCAAGCGGTTATGAAGGTCCGGGCATTGGCAAAACGATTCTACCGCATACAGCTTTGGCCAAGATTGATCTGCGGCTGGTTCCGGACCAGACGCCAGCCGAGACGGTGCGACTGGTCAAAGCCGCACTCATAGCAGGCGGCTACGCGGATATTGAGGTCTCGGACTTTCTCGGCGAACCGCCATTTCGCACCGATCCTGACGACCCATGCGTGCAAACAGCAGTAGCATTGGCGCGTGACACTTATGGCGATGATGATGTCCAAGTTGAGTTAAACTCCCCTGGCAGCGGGCCAATGAAATATTTTTATGATATTAATCATGCGCCGATCATTTCCTGTGGCATCGGTAATGCTAACTCGGCCGCGCATGGTCCAAACGAAAATGTTGCTATTGCGGATTACTTAGGATTTATCGATTATCTAACGCAACTGGTGACTAAACTAGCAGCTTAGTGACGTTCTGCATGCTGTCCGTCATAGGCCATAGCAGAAGTGGCATACAAGTGATCCAGCCTGTGATCATGACAACGAAAAAAAGCCGGGTATCGGCGCGGTGACAATTTGGTCGCGCTGGTATCCGGCTTTTTGATTTTGATACGATTTTATGGCAACTGGCCTGAGGAACTAGCCGAACTGGCAGCTGAGTTGCTTGGCACGCTTTGACATTGTTCAGATTCGTTATTAGAAGCTGATGAAGATGCCGATTCCTGACTGCTGGTGGATGCTGACGGTGTGCTACTCGTGCTTGCACGCGAGGCGGAACTTGATTCGCCTGATGTTGATGATTCAGATGAACTGGCTTCACTCGTTGTCTGATCATCGGTTGCTGCTTGTTGGGCGGTGGCGATGATTGGCAGCATTTGATCGGCAAACTGTTGATTATTCACATGTTCAAGGGCAGCCAAAGCGGTTTGCACTTGGGCAGCACTAAGACCGACTTTTGGCTCCTTGAAGTCGGGATCATCAAATAAGCTGGCAATTTTTGCAACCGCCGCTTCCTGATCGGATAACTGTGCCACGCGTTTTTGATAGGCCTGAACAAACTCAGGCTTTTGAGTGGCCAGTTCGGATAAGGCCTGCTGTGAATCGCTTGTTAAGGTATTTAAGTCGGATAAGTTAGTGGTGGTTTGTGCAACCGCTTTTTTAACGGTTAGCATATGTTTGGCAGCATCGACATCAGCTTGGGCACTGGCAAGTTTGGCGGCGTATTCAGGTTCCGTGAGCTTTTGCCGCGCTGCATGTAACTTGGTCGCGACCGCTTCGATCTTTTCTTGACTAAGCTGGTCTGCCGGTAATTGGTGTGCCTTATCCTTGAATAATGTGTCAACTTCTTCGGTGGCAGCTTGAACGGCTTGGGCTGATTGGGTATCAGTCCACATACTATGCATGCCGTAGAATAAGGTAAAACATCCTGCGGTCAGCGTGACGACGATGATCGAAAACAACGTCCTGCGCTTCATGGTTATCTTCCTCCTGAGTCCGCGAACGAACCGCTTCATATGCGGAAATGAAGGACGCCAGACAAAACTTTGTCTGACGCCATCGTGCGGATTAAATGCGCTTCGTTCTTTAGCAAATCCTAATTCTAGCACGTTCTTGGGGAAAAGCAATGAAAACGCATACATTTCATGTGTTATTTATTATGTAAGTGCCCAAAGACTTTTTTCCAGTGCACACTATGGTTACCTAGTGTCACGGTATCATCTATTTTAGCGAATGGTCAGCCAGTAGCCCGCACAGCCGAGAATCAATAAACCAATTAAGTTGAAGATTGTAAAGCCGACAAAAAAGCGCGCGTGCGGCCGGCTGCCATAGATCATGTATTGTTTGAAGACAAGCAAATTCGCCATTGAACCAACCAGCGTTCCGACGCCGCCGATGTTGGAGCCGTAGAACAAGGCTTCAACATAGCCAGTGAACCGCGCTAAAAGAACTGTTGACGGCACATTGGAGATTGCCTGGCTTGTGATGATGCTGCTGAAATAAACAGACGGTTCAGAGTTGATAAGACTAGACAGAAAATGTGTCACCCAAGGAATTTGACGCACTACACTGACGATAATGAAGAAGCCGGCAAACGTGAGCACGACCGCATAATCAACATCTTTCATGTCTTTAGGATCCAGCGCTACGGACAACCCAATGGCTAGAATTGCACCCAGCCAAGCCGGAACAACACCAATGACGCCGGCAAAAACCACACACGCAACGGCAATGGCAAACAGGGTCGGACGCATCTGGATGTGAATATGTTCAGTCGGTACTTTTGGCACTGGGACATTACGCAAGAATAAACTCAATAGCACTAACACCAGGAAACTGCACCCCAACAGCGGAATGGACCAACTAAAGAACTTTTGGAGATCGATTTCGAATTGGTGCATCAAGAAGATATTGTGCGTATTGCCAAATGGCGTGAAGGCGCTACCAAAATTGGCAGCCATCCCGATCAAGGTTACTGGAAGAATTTCCGGCAGTTGGTATTTCTTGGCTACCCGCAGATATAACGGCACCAAGGTTAAAACCGTCACGTCATTGGAAAGAAACATACTGGCAAAAATCGCCAGAAAAATAAACCACCATGTTAACTGACGCGTATTGTTTGCTCGCGAAGTTAACCGATAAGCCCAGTAATCAAGAATATGTAGGTGTTCGAAGATTTGAATCACCGTCATCATGGCAAGAATTGACCATAATGTGGCAAAACTTATGTCGCTTGCTTTAGGCCGTCCGATGAATAAACTTATGACGACCAACAAGGCGGTGATCTGCAGGACCCGATCTTTGATCAGACGCTGAATAACAATCATCAATTTACCTCATTTGAAAAAACCTCAACTTGTATATTTTGCGCTAAAAACCGAACGATGACAATAGGCAAACGCCGCAAAACGTCTGGTATACTTGAAAAGGATAAGTTGCCGGTTGATTAATGACGTGATAAAGGGCTGAGTTGTATGAACATTAAGATCATTGGTGTGGGTAAGCTGAAAGAGAAGTATTTTCGCGACGGTATTGCGGAGTATTTAAAACGAATGGACAAATTCGCAAAAGTCAAGATTGTCGAGGTGGCCGATGAAAAGGCGCCAGAGAATCTTTCCGAAGCCGAAATGGCGGATGTGAAAGCCAAGGAAGGCGAGCGGATTTTACATAAGATTAAAGACAAAGAATGGGTGATCGCCTTGGCCATTGAAGGCAAACAGCGACCTTCCGAAGTTTTTGCCAAAGAAATTGCCGATCTTGGTACATACGGGCATTCGGATATTACCTTCGTGATCGGCGGTTCGCTTGGCTTGGCACCAGCCGTGATGAAGCGGGCCAATGATACGCTTAGTTTCGGCAAGCTGACCATGCCGCATCAGCTAATGCGGTTAGTACTAATGGAACAGATTTACCGGGCCTTTATGATTAATATCGGCAGTCCATATCACAAATGAGTGTGAAGATTCGTCAAAGAATATGAACAGAAAGGGTTATGTGATGACACCAGAAGCTTATTTTACGGAGGCTAAGCAGGCTTTGAACCTGCCGACAACAACCACTTTACAAAGTGCCTATCAATTCGGCGCTGAAGCAGATAAGTTGGCGGCGTTAGTCCTTGCAGGCAAAAAAACGGCAACGGCCAGTGCGCGGGATTTGTACGCAGCAGATGAACCATTGCCTCAGGTTGGCGCTTATGACGTGATTTTAAATGGTGCAGATGAACCGGTTTGTGTGACGTATACAGATGCGGTTGAAGTGCAGCCCTTTTTAGCTGTCAGTGCCGATCACGCTTATCGCGAAGGTGAAGGCGATCGGAGCCTGGCATATTGGCGCGAAGTCCATCTGGCATTCTTCAAAAACGAATACGCGGCAGAAGGGAAGCAGTTTGACCCGGAAACGGCGCGGATTGTGCTTGAGTCTTTTCATGTGGTGTATCCGCTTTGATGTAGCAGTATTTATTGATGCCGAAGAAAAAGTCTCCAATTGCGGAGACTTTTTCTGTACGAGTTAATAGATCTTCACAGCCGGCAGGTCCAACCTTTTGCCAGTGATGATCCCGTTGTCAATCAGGCAGTTGAAGACTTGTTGGCCGAAGAACGTTGCACTTTTGGCATCAGAACGCCGCTAGCAACCATAACTTTTCATTAATCGTCACCAGCTAGTCAATCCTTGTGTTAAGTTAGTAGCAACCGGGATTTTGAAAGCGAGGTGAGCTGATGCAGATGAGTGAAAAGCTTGAGTTGCAGGTTAAAGCGGCCATTGCCCAGGCATTAGATTCTGGGGATCATATGATTAGTTTCTATCGAGCGCGTAAAAGCCAGTCCATGTACGTGATTCTTGGCCATTCGCAGGACCAATATTTGCCGATTCGGGTCAGCAATCATCGTTCTTTCAGCGGGTTTCAAAAAGTGCCGACATTTGTTTTGCGCTCACAGGAACAATTGACGGCTGATTTGACGGCGTTCCTGAAGACGGCACCATGGCTGACCTTTTGCTATCGGGATTTTTTTGTCTTGTCACTGGTAAAATATGGGCATCACCATCGGACAACCTTTCAAATCGATGACAGCTATGCCACGTTTTCCCAAGAGTCGCAAGCGATGATCTTTTATCAGCTGATTCAGTTGGGTAAACGACCGCGCGTGATGATGAACGGGTTGTCAGCCGATCTTAATCAGGCACTTGGGCAACTGTATGGAACTGATTTAATTGGCAGCTTTACCAGCCAAAAGTCCCTTCTGGTGTACCTGACAGAAGGTGGACGGCGGCTGTTGGATATTTATGCTTGCCAGTATATCGAGCAATTTATGGAAGACTATCACGAAACTGACTGGCACAATTTACAGTTGCCGGCTGCTTGCTTGGCGTCTGAACCGGATCAGGATTAAGCGGATACAAGGGGCGCATGGACACGTCAGGTTTCTGGAGGGGGATGGCAGTATGCTAAAGATCAGGCGGTTTCGGTCGGAAGATGCCCAAGAAGTGGCCGCGGTTGTTGCCCAGACGCTGAGAATCTCAAATCGCGCGGATTACTCGCAAGCTTACTTAGAGGCAAGTATTCAGCGAATGAATCCGACTTTCTTCATTGAAAAGGCCAAGCAGACGCATTTTTACTTAGTGTGTGATGCGGATAAAATTGTAGGCACCGGCGCCATCGGACCTTACTGGGGCAGTGAGACGGAATTTAGCTTTTTTGACATTTTCGTGCTGCCAGCTTATCAAAAGCGTGGTATTGGAAAATTGATCATTCAGACATTGGAACATGATCCCTATTTTAAAAAGGCACATCGGGTTGAAATTCCCGCTTCGATTACTGCTGTGAACTTTTACCGCCACATGGGTTACACGTTTAAAAATGGGGATGCGACGGTGGATGATCAACAGCTTTATCGATTGGAAAAGTTTCCGCAGCGGCAGTAGCACTGTTCTGCATGAGTTGAAACTAGTATCGGTTGGCGTCACAGTGAAAGGGCGGATTTGAAATGGAAAAGATTACGAATTTTCGGTCACTTGGCGGGTATCGGAATGCGAATGGGCAAGCGGTTAAAGCTGACTTGATTTATCGTTCCGGTCAGTTGTTTGAACTGGATGAAGCGCAGGAACATTATTTAGCTAAAGATCTAGGCATCAAGCAGATTGTTGACATGCGCAGTGCCGATGAGCGTGCCCAGTTTCCGGATACCGTGTGGCCGGGCGCCGATTATACAGTGTTGGACATTTTAAAAGACGCCACCGCCAATAATGCCAGTCTCGGCCGTATGATTACCGAGCAAGGCAGTGTCCGCGAAAATATGTTGGCAACGTATGAGCAGCTGGCAGTAAGCAGTTCGGCTCAAACTGGTTATCGCGCATTGATTCAAGCGTTATTGGTGCCAGATCGGCCAACGATTTTTCACTGTTTTGCCGGCAAGGATCGGACCGGAGTTGGCGCTGCGATTATTTTAGAAATCCTCGGTGTATCTGATCAAGACATCATGGCGGATTATCTGCGGACTAATCAGGAACGTAAAAAAGCCAACGAAGAAATTCTCGCTGGCTTAAAAAAGCAAGGGTTTGGCGAGCAGAAACTACAGGCCATTGGCGAAGCGTTAACGGTGGATGCAGCGTATTTGCAGCGTTTTTTCCAGGTGGTGACAGAACATTTTGGCTCTTTTGATCAATATTTATATGAGGGGTTGCAATTATCAGCAGCTGAAATTAATCGGTTTCGAGATCTGTATTTAACGAAATGACGGTGATGATGTGATGCCGATTAAGATCGTGTTCACTGATCGTGACGGGACAATTGGAGGCGCTGGTCATGATTCAGATTCAAAAAGCGACTTTAAAAAGCGACTTTAATGCGGTTCGGCGGGTCTATTACGTTACCTGGCAGGTAGCTTATCGCAATCTGATGCCTGCGAGCTTTTTGAAACAACTGAGTCCGGCCAGCTGGCATCCTGAGCGCCGCTGGCAAAACACGTTCCTAGCAATTGACGACATTGCCGGCATTGTGGGTGTTTGCAGTTATGGACCAGCGCGCATGGCAGAACGTGCTGAGTGGGGCGAGCTCTACTCGATTTATGTTTTGCCAGCGTTTCAGCGGCAGCATGTTGGCGAACGCTTGCTCAACGCCGCGCTCAAGGAACTTGATGTGACTTATACGAATGACTATGTGCGCGTACTTGATAACAACCGCGCGGCGCAAGCATTTTACCGCCGTTTTGGCTTCATTGAAACTAAGACGATCCTTGAAGATGCGACGAAATTTGGCACGATTCGGGAACTTGTTATGGTGCGGAAGCCGGCACAGTAATCGGAGGAAACAACCTGCCTCTGCTGATAACCTGCCTATCTTTTTGCATGCACCTATCCCGAAAACGGAAGCAGGGATCTTTTTACCTACCACTCAGGGAACTTAATGGGGCGCGCGGGGCAGACAAAGTGTCAATCATCAGGTAGATTAGAACTATTATACAAAAGTGATCCTAATATCACTACTGACGGAGGGCATATGGAAATTATCTTAGTTCAGGGCTTAGGGCAGTCTGCCGATGTTTGGCAACCGGTTCAAAAGCAGTTACGGGTGCCCAGTCGCACGTTTGATGTATTTGCCGGACTAACGCCAAACGACTCGCTGACATTGTCGATGCTCAATGACAAACTGGCAAGGGATCTACAAAAGAATCAAACCCCGGTTATTTTGTGCGGTCTGTCTTTGGGTGCTGTTTTAACGCTAATGCAACTTTGCCACCCAGCCACTAAAATTGTCGGGGCCTTAGTTAGCGCACCGCAATACTCACCGCCAAACCGATTATTGATGAAGGCGCAAGATGCGATGTTTCGATTTCAACCAGATTCGGCATTCGCTGATCTAGGTGTTACCAAATCGCAAGTACGTACCTTGACTGATTCGCTGATGCAACTTGATTTAAGGGCAAAGTTGGCAAACGTCGCCGTCCCGACCACGATCTTATACGGGTCTCGCGACTGGGCTAATCGCGGTGCAGCCAAGCGCTTGAACCGGTTAATGCCGCAAAGTCAACTTGAGGTTCTAGCAGGCGGGCATGAGTTGAACATCACCCCACCCCAAGCGTTTGCGGAGGCGATACAGCAGGTGGTTGAACGGGTAAAATGATTTGATGATCTCCAGGCGAAAGAAGAAGCATCAATAGTTGACGTCTAGTGTGAATTGGCAGTAGATTAACGCTAGGAAAAGGATCGTGGCGCCGTTCGATACTTTTACTAGGAACTTAGCTCGCATGTCAGGTTAACAAGCCACTTGCAACGACAACGAGTTGGCTCGCACGATTTGAGGTGGTCACCATGATGTTCGGTGATGTCATTAACGTTTTATTTACGTCTGTTGTTATTTTATGGATCGTTAAAACCTCCAAAGGCAAAATTGATCATCGCACCAAAGAACTTATCGCAATTGTGATTGGTTTGATCATCATTGGAAATCTGGCCGGGTTCCTCATTGTCCAATCCGGCAGCCGCTGGGCACTGACCTATACACTTTCATTTGTTTTTGTTCAGTGGGTCATTCTCTGGTCTTTTGCACGGAATTTCTAAAGTGTTTGACAGGGTTCACTGACTCTGTAGCAATTAAAAAGCAATCGCTCGTCAGTTTTTGGAGACGAGGCGATTGCTTTTTAAATACCCATTATGTCCAAGTACCTGGCTCATGGATTTGATAGTGCTTTGAAAATTGTTCTTTCGTGACAACACGATGATTTGTAACGTCTAGATAATCCCCTAAATAACCGATCGAAGTGATGCCGAACATAACACCATGATCATGGAAAATATCGGCTTTTTCGTTTTGCAAGCTTGGGATCATGGGTGAATACAAACCGGCCATGACAATTCGAAGGCGATCATCTAACCACGTAAGGTAATTTTGATCAAACGCCTCTTGCACCCAATCAGGACGCTGGTTCGTTTTGCTGATTTGCCAGACCGTGGCGGGATGATGTTTATAAAATGCCTGCATAGGATTAGACCTCACTTTAAGATAGTTCGTTACTTCATCGGAAAATAAATGTGGGAAGACAGTATCGAATATGAAGATACCATTGATGACTCGTCGCCATATTGTAAACCTGAAATAACCAGAAAAGAGAAGGAGAACGCGCTGGTAGTTCTAGACCCTGATCATTTTTTAAAGTCAGCGTTAGGATTTTACGATTTGTCAATGAAGCGACTGATAATTCTGAATGAAGTCTCATAATATATAGCCGAGGATGAAGCGGTTGATACGCTCAAAAAAATTGACTAAGGAGATCGAACTATAATTACTTTCGCCTTACCCTATGTTAAACTTTAATACACAAAAAGTAAGAATAAAGCTAGGGGTGGCACGTATGTCTTTGTCCCATAAAAAGTTCTTAGAAGCAACCGTAACAAGCAAAGGTCAAGTAACGATACCTGCCGAAATTAGACGGCGGAGCGGTATAAAGAAGAATACCAAGGTTCGATTCAACATGATGGAAGATGGAACAGTGCAAATGCGTGTTATAAAGGGGTGTAAAATGGAAGGCAAAGAGGAATTAATTACCACCATCCAGAATCTTATGGACAAATATAAAACCGGCATTGACTATTTGAAGGATAAGTAACGTGGAATGTTTAATAGAGGAACAATTGATAGCCGTCAATGTCGTGATTCAAAAAAGGAATGGCCAAGCCTCGGCGGTAATAAGCGGACAGCTTACATCGTCATCGTGCACGTCTAATTTGACACCCCCTAAAATATGTGAAAAGATAACTATTAATCGCAATTCAATAACCAGTCACTACCGGGTGACAGTATCGCAACCGCATTAGGTCTATGCAGCGGTTGCGGATACTGTCGCCTTTTTTATTGGGTAGCGGACGGGTTAAATGACAGGAGGAACAAGAAAATGCAGTGGTTTTATTTAGTGTTAGCAGGCGGATTCGAAGTTGTTTGGGCAACCTTTATGAAGTTATCTCACGGTTTTACGCGCCTGGGCTTTGCTTTGGCAACATTAGCCGGGATGATTCTCAGCTTTGGGTTTCTGGCATTGGCGGTGAAGCATTTGCCGTTGAGTCTGGCTTATCCGGTTTGGACTGGCATTGGTGCCGTGGGGTCGATTATTGTCGGGGTGGTTTTATTTAAGGACCAGTTACAACCGGCGACTTGGTTTTTTATTGCGTTGTTGGTCATTGGCATCATCGGAATTAAAGTGACGAGTGGCGATTAGGTGAGGATTTTCACCTTTTGCGTGCTAGACTTAAACCATTAACTGGAGGTGAGGTAATGTCACCGAATCGGATTATGCGTATGCTTCAAGCGGCAATTGTCGCGGATGCGTTTGGTGTGCCATATGAGTTCAAGCAACGTGGCACATACACTGTTGCTCCGGAAATGGTGGGCGGTGGTTTCTGGGAGCAAGCGCCGGGGACGTGGTCGGACGATACTGCTTTGACGCTGGCGCTACTTGATCATCTGACACACGCTGACAGCTATGCCAAATTGATGGATCGATTAACAGCTTACATGGAAACAGGTGCGTATACGCCAACCGGGCAGTTGTTTGATATTGGTAATGCCTGTGCTAAGGCCATTCGCACTTATGTTATTGAGCAAGCCGAGCCGACCATGTGCGGGGATCCTTCTGAGTTTGCCAATGGTAATGGGGCGTTAATGTGCCTGGCTCCGCTGGCAGTGGCATTATACGCTGAGCCGCGATTTGTCACGCGCGCCAAAAGTTATCGTGCCTACACCCAAATGACGCATCGCCATCCCCGCGCTGTACTTGGCAGTGTGATTTATCTCGAAACGTTGTGGCAACTGTTACATGGAAAATCGTTAACTCAAGCTTTAATGGCGGTGAACTTTTCACTAGTGGCTTTACCAAGCGATGAGCAGGCAGAATTACCGACTTTCAAGCGCCTGTTTGCCGCAGATTTCATGGCACTGCCGCAATCGGCGATCAAATCGAGCGGTTATGTAGTGGATTCGCTGGAAGCAGCCATTTGGGTCGCAGGCAACGCTACTGATTTCAAACAAGGCGTGATGACAGCAGCCAGTTTAGGCGAAGATACAGACACCGTTGCGACAATCGCGGCCTCTTTGCTGGCTGCTAGCGGAAAAGGCGTCATTCCGGAAGTCTGGTGGCACGCGATTGTAAACCGTGAGTTGGCGGAGTCTTACATGCGGCCGTTTGCACAAAAGTTTGCGTAAATGAACGAGTCAAATTAAAAAAGGTGTGAATACGACATGAATGAAGAAGCATCGTGGCTTGAAGAAAGTCACCTAGCAATGCATGGTTGGGATTTTAGTCACTTAAAGGGTCGGTGTGAAACCGAGTCGCTGCCATGGGATTATAGTGAGTGGGTACAGCAGCATCTCCGGTCTAGTGATGAGTGGTTGGATATGGACACAGGGGGTGGCGAGCTGATGCAGACGTTTAAACACCCGGTTGTTAAAACCTCGGTCACGGAAGGCTGGCAACCCAACATTGACTTGCTGAAGCGAACCTTGGTGCCACAAGGGGTGACGCTTTATGCCGATCCGGATGGACAAATGGCGCAGGTGCCAGATCAGTATTTTGATATCGTGACCAACAGTCATGGCGGCTTGCCAATTCCGGCGATTGCTCGGGTACTTCGCTCAAAGGGGATCTTCGTTTCGCAGCAGGTGGGCGCAACTAACAATTACTCGTTGTCACGGTTTCTAGATCCCGCGTATGTACCCGCTTTTCCTGACAATAACCTTCCGCAAGTATTGACGCAATTGCAGGATAACGGGTTTGAAATCTTGAAGGCAGATGCTGCGTTTGTCAAAATGCGTTTCACGGATGTTGGCGCGATTGTTTATTACGCAACGGTTATCCCGTGGGAGTTTCCAAACTTTGACGTTAATCAGGCTATGCCAAAGCTGCATCAGCTCCAAGATATGATTGCCAGTGTCGGCAGCGTCACAACGTTTGAGGATCGGTTTATTGTTTTGGCGCGAAAAAAATAGCCAACTTTCTGCATTCGAAAGTGGCTACGGAGATACTCTGGTTACTTAGTCAACGTTTAACAGCGAGTCTACAGAAATTGAGGCCAGTTGGCTAGCATTCTCTGAAAAATAGTGAGAGCCAAAAAGTTAGCGTTCCCATAGCTTTTCTTGATTTTCTGCATCCCATTCACCGTTCTTGAATTTGCCGATGTGATCTTCGTAAGTGGCAATCTTATAAGCCAAAATTTTTCGTGTTTGTTGGAGTTCGGCAATTTTCTCGTCAAGCTCAATAAGTTGATTTTGTAAGATTGCCTTCTGTGCAGCATCTACTTGCTTGAGTGATGAGCCGTTGTTTGACTCGCGCTTTTTAGCAAGCTGCGTGAATTGCCTGAAAGCATCAATGCCCATGCCTGCGCGGCGCAGACTTCTTACTAAATAGATCCAGTTTAAATCGCGCGTTTGATAATCACGAAATCCCGAAGCTGCGCGATGAACAGGCGGCACAATTCCTGTTTTTTCATAATAACGCAACGTATCTGGTGATAAATCAAATAGGTCAGCAGCTTTTTTGATATTCATAATTTTGATCACTCACTATTTTTCGATTTGTGAAGACTGGCCAATCAATCTTAGATGTCTCTTTCTTGCAGAAACTTCACAAACATATCTACTGAGTCAGGAGAGTTGTGATCAAAGAATTGACTAGTATTGGTATCCAGTGTGGCAATTTGGGCTTTATCCTCATGGGTCAAAGCAAAATCAAAAATGTCAATGTTTTGAGCCATGCGCTCAGGTTTGACAGATTTTGCAAGACTGACGATGCCGCGTTCAAAGTTCCAGCGTAAGATGACTTGTGCCGCAGACTTGCCGTATTTTTTTCCAATGGTGGTTAAAGTTTTATTTGAGAAAATACCGTCTTTCCCTTCAGCAAAAGGTGCCCATGCTTCGAGTAGAACATGACCGCGTGCTTTGGCGTTCATTAAGTCTTGCTCGCGTTGGTAGAAGGGATTGATTTCGATTTGATTGACTTGAACTGGAGCATCTTGAAAAGCCACAATATCGGCCAGACGCTCGCTATTGAAGTTTGATACGCCAATCGCGCGAATCTTTCCCGCTTTTTGGAGATCGGCCAGAGCCTTGAAAGAGCCAAAAATATCGCCATAGGGTTGGTGGAGCAGTACTAAATCCAAATAATCCGTTTGTAGTTTTGTCAGTGAGGCTTCCACGGATTTTGCAGTCGCTTCGTAACCGTAATTGCTTAACCAGATCTTGGTCGTCAGGAAAATCTTATCACGAGGGATCTTGGTTGCGGCCAAGGCTTCCCCTACCTCAGCTTCATTCATATAAGACTGTGCCGTATCAAGATGCCGATAGCCGACATTCAAGGCTTCCAATACCGCCTGTTTTGTCTGATCTTGCGGAATTTGGAACACGCCAAAGCCTAGTGCGGGAATCTCGACACCGTTGTTTAATGTAAAAGTCTGCATTTGTAAAATCTCTTTTCTTTTTATTTGCTGACTTTGTTATAAACCTTGGAGCGCACTCCAAAGCAAGGGAAAAGTTAAACCGAATTGTTAGTTCCTTTTGGTCACCCAAGTGCAAACTTCATTCATTCAGATGTGCTGTATTGAGGATACGTTATTCAAACCCTGAACCACAGTTAAATGAGTCGTTTGGTTCCTGATCCAAGTTGTCCTCAATCAGAAGCTAATTCCTTTTCAATTGCCTGAACTTCGGCTTCATCATCAGCCACAGCGCCACTGGCTAAGGGATGACCACCGCCGCCGTGTCGGACTGCAAGCGTATTGATCTCCTTCGTTTTTCCGCGTAATTCAACGCGATATTTGCCATCTTGGCGTTCGGTGAACACGACCCAGCGATCAATGCTGGCGAGTTTGCCGATGTTGCCAACTGCTCGCTGTTCTTCGCCATACTGCAAACCGAACTGCTGGAGGATAGCTTGCGTGATGATCAGCGACCCGGCACCATTTGTAGTGATGTGGACATTTTCAAGTGCCCAACCGATGAGGCGGCCGACATTTTCCGGGAATTGATCTTCTTGGCGGCCGATTGCTGGAGCGTCGATGCCGGTGGCGAGTAAGTCGGCAGCGGCACGATGGGTTTGAGCGGTGGTCAGATCGTACAGGAAGCGGCCGGTGTCGCCAATAATGCCGGCATACAGAGCTGCGGCGGCTGGTTGCGTGAGCGTCAGGTGCTGGCTGTGTTGGGTCAGCAGCCACACCATTTCAGATGCACTGGAAGCGTTCGTGTCAACCCAGTTGATGGCGCCCAATGGTTCTTCTTCCAGATGGTGGTCGATTTTAATCACCATGGCCCCGCGCTCAAAAAGCGAACCTGCCACGCGTTCACGATTGGACGTATCAATCACGACGACTAACGCATGTTGATACGCAGCGGCAGGGACGTCTTGCTGCGGACCGATCCACGCCAGATCCGGTGCGGCTGGTCCGGCGGTGTAGATGGTTTTTTGCGGATAGGCCGCGCGCAGTAGCAAGGCCAGTCCGGTTTGTGAGCCAATTGCATCAGGATCAGGGTTAATGTGCCGGTGAATGATAATGGTCTCGAATTTTTCAAAAGCAGCAAGGATCTGTTTGATTTCGGTTGACATGTAAAGTAAGCTCCCTTGATAAAAATGTTTGCGGTGACAGTCCGTTGGCAAAAATCGTTGCCTGACACTTACTTCCTTAATCGTACCGGTCTCAAGGAAAAAGACAACTGCTATAATAAATGCAAGCAAACTTATTGGAGGCGGCGGCTTGAAACGACTATTGAAATGGGTAGCGGCACTTATCGGCGTGATGGTGCTGGCAGCAGGCGGTTATTTGATTTATCTTTTTACGACTTATTATCGTTTGCCAGACGATCAAGCGTTGAAGGTTAAGCATCAGCAAAGTGCGCAGTTTAAGCCCGGACAAACCTACACAGCGATGACGTACAACATCGGCTACGGCTCCTATCCGCCCAGTTATAGCTTTTTCATGGACGGCGGTAAGTATTCGCGTGCTTATAGCCAACAAGCCGTGCGGAAAAGCATCAATGGGGTGATCAAAACCACGCAGGCGCAGAAGCCGGACATCGCTTTTTATCAGGAAATTGATCCGGATGGCGATCGTTCGCGGCATGTGAATGAAGTCGAGATGGTGACGAATGCGCAACGGCAATACGCTAACGTTTACGGCCAGAATTACGATTCGGCGTATCTGTTTTACCCGTTTAATCAACCGATCGGCAAGGCTAAGTCCGGGATTCTAACCTTGAGTAAGGCCAAAGTCGATAGCGCCCGCCGCTACAGTTTACCGGTGGACACTGACTTCAATAAAATTATCGACTTGGATCGCGCGTTCACGGCAACGAAAACCACGGTGGCAAACGGTAAGCAATTCATCATGGTGAACATCCACATGTCCGCCTTCACGCCCAATGTCAAAATCCAACAGGCACAGTTCGCCAAGTTATTTAAATATATCAATCATGCCTACCAGCAAGGCAACTACGTCATGGTGGCAGGTGATTATAACCACCGGCTCTTGAAAAACACCGCCGAAATCTTTCACACCAAGGACTTAGACGAAACCTGGACGCATCTGTTTCCTAAGTCAAAGTTACCAGCCGGCTTTTATATCCCGACAATGGGACTGGCAGCGGCGAAGGTACCATCAGTACGCGCGTTGGACCAGCCGTATAAGCCGGGAAAAAGTTTTGTGACCTTGATTGACGGCTATATTCTGTCGCCAAATATCAAAGCGGAAAGTGTCCATGTTGTGTCGACCGGATTTCAGTATTCTGACCATAATCCGGTGGTGTTGAAGTTCCAGTTGAAGTAAAACCTCGCTAAAGTTATTGCATACGATTAAGCACGGACTATTTCCGGTCTCATAGGAAAGTAGCCCGTGCTTTTCTTTCTGCGGTCATTCTGTTTATTAATACTGACTGATAAAAGTTTCGGCAGGGGATTTGCTTCATGCCCACAGACGAGACTAAGGGATTACTTATGATGTCTGACCAGATTTCCAATTAAAAATAACAGCAAAAAGAAGACAAAAGCCCCAGCTAATGTGCGGAGGAAAAGGTAGAGATAGGTTTGAAGCGACGCACTTTCTTTAGTGAAGGTGTCCCAAAGTATCCGAATGAATATTAACGGGATGATGATCACTGAAAATTTAACGGATGCTGAAAAAGATTTCGACAGAACGTTCTTCATGGATATCTCCTACCCTTAAAAAATAAAACACAATGTAACCGCTCGCATATGGAAAATAGCAAATATATTTCTGACCGTCAATTAATTGTTCTTGCTACCATATTTTGGCAATGGGCAGACTTTAACCGCATACAGTTTTCTATGGCTGTTTAACCAATGCAACGGGCTTACCAGTTGCGAATTGGTACACACGATTTTCCGTGTCCTCCTAGAAACAAAATTTCATTGTAAACTTATCTAACTCAAATACTTGAAATTGAGTTTCATATAGCGCCATAATCAGGTTGAGCAATGAAATCTTTGTAGGGAGGGGAAACATCATGGCAATATCTGCTTTTGCACTTATTTTTCTAACCATCTATGTTGGCTTGGCACAGCTTGATGCACTCTCATTGAAGATCGGATTATTTTCACCGGTGTTTGGTGGGGCGGTAACTGGTCTAGTCATGGGTGACTTGAAAACCGGCTTGATTGTCGGTGCGACTTTGCAGTTGGCAACGTTGGGGGTCGCTACTTATGGCGGCGCGACGATACCAGACTTTCTTTCCGGATCGATCATGGGCAGTGCGTTTGCCATTATGGCAGGGCGCGGGGCTGCCTATGGGATCGGGTTGGCGATTCCGATTGGCTTGCTGCTGACCCAGATGGATATTTTAGCGCGGATGACGAATACGATTTTCCAGCATCATGCGGATCGGTTGGCGGCTAAAGGCGATTATAAAGGCGTCGAGCGTAACAATCTTTATGGTATTATCCCGTGGACAGTTTCGCGGATGTTACCGGTTTTTGTCGGCTTGTTCTTTGGCTCTGCGGTGGTTAAGGCGATCAACGCTTGGATTCCGACGTGGTTGATGACCGGTTTGAAGACGGCCGGGATTATTTTACCGGCTATGGGGATTGCGATCCTGATGCGGTATCTGCCGATTAAACGATATTTTCCATACTTCATTCTCGGCTTTGTGTTAATGGCTTACTTTGCAAAGTCGTTCTCTTTGCTGGGCACGGCGTTGGTTGGCTTCGTCTTCGCGGCGTTACATGTCTTAGATGCTAACGAACGCAAGCACAATGGCAACGGTAGCAATGGCCCGAGCAAGCCAGATAATGGCGGCAGCGGTGATAGCGATGATGAGGAGGTCGAGATCGATGTCTGAGTTGAAATTAAGTAAGTTAACCAAAAAAGATCTTAAGCAGATTTTCATCCACAATGTCTTAGGACTTCAACTGGGCTGGAACTACGAAAAGATGCAAGGCTTGGGTTACGCTTATTCGGTTATGCCAGCGCTGAAACGTTTATACAAAGATGATCCGGCAAAAATGAAACAAGCCCTCAATATGGAAATGGGCTTCTTCAATACCACCCCGCAAATGGCACACTTGATTGTCGGTGCGGATGTGGCCTTGCAAGATCAATTGGGCATGAACGATGAAAATGAAAAAGCGATTACCGGTTTGAAAACAGGGTTAATGGGTCCGTTTGCCGGCGTTGGCGATACGATTTTTGTCGCGATTTATAATGCGATTATCTATTCTATTACGGCATATTTGGCCTTATCGAATCAACCGATTGGCCTGCTGATTCCTGTAATTGGCTGTTTGGTTATTTTATGGGTGCGGTGGAAGTTATTTAATGTCGGGCTGGCTCAAGGGACACGGTTGGCGACGACTTTTGCCGATAGCATGGCGACTTTCACGGAAGGTGCTTCGATTCTCGGCTTAACCGTTGTTGGTGCGATGATTCCTGCAGTTATCAATTACAAACTCGATTTAACCTATAAAGTCGGCAAAGTCACGATGAATGTGCAGGATATGCTGGATAAGATCATGCCTGCTTTGATACCGCTGGCGATTGCCTTGTTCTCTTATTGGATTTTGGGACGCAAGCATATGAACTCGACTCGGCTGATTTTTGTTTTAATCCTCATCGGCATGGTTCTCGGCAACTTAGGCGCGATTTTCGGCTGGATTGGCAGCTTAGTTTAAGGACGCTTTTCAAAAGAAGATCCGCCAGCTTGTTAAGTACTAACGTGAAACGGCGATCAGCACACATGCTGAGTTCAAACGTTATGGTGAAAGGAAGATTCGAATGACAATTGTGGCAGCACGCGTTGATGAACGGATGATTCACGGCCAGGTGGCGATGGTGTGGACCAATACGGTGGGCGCTAATCGGCTGATGGTCGTCAATGATGCGGTGGTTCGTGATGACATGGCGATTCAAGGACTGAAGATCGCCCGACCTGCAGGGAAAAAGTTGGCGATTAGCTCGGTTGCCAAGGCGATTGAAAATTTGCAAAATGGCAAGTTTGCCGCTGATCAGGTTTTCGTCATTACCCGCAATATTCCGGATATGGCGAAGTTAATTGACGGTGGCGTGCCGATCACGTCTTTTAATGTGGGTAATCTGTCTGAAAAGCCGGGGTCAAAGAAGATTAAGCCATCAGTGGCGGTGACTGCCGATGATATTGCGATTATTCGGCGCTTACTCAAGCAAGGGATTACCATTACTGCGCAGATGGTGCCCAATGAGAGTAAGACCTCGATTGCTACTTTTATTGATAAAGTCGAATGAAGGCACTTTTAGCGAAGGTACAGGCGCAATTGCCGCAATTAAGTCCGGTGAATCGCGCTTTGGCCGACTATGTGTTAACCGATGCCGAGGCCTTTATCGCTCAGACAACTGCGCAGATTGCCCGGGCTAGCGGCGTGTCGGCAGCATCGGTGATTCGGTTTGTCCGGTTGTTTGACTATCCGGACTTGCAATCATTTAAACTCGCCTTGGTGCGGGATACGCAAGCCCCTGCGCTGACGCCACTCGATCCGCTTGTTCAGGATGATGATGATTTGCCAACGATGATGCGAAAATTGAGTCAGACGGCGATTGCGGCAGTTCGCGATTTACCGGACGAGCTGGATCAAGCGGCAGTTCAAACGGCGATTACCACATTACGCCATGCGCGGCATATTTATCTTGTCGGCATGAGTGCGTCGGCGTTAGTCGCCCAGGATTTATATTTAAAACTCATTCGGGCAGGGTATCTGGCTATTTTTGACGCCGATGCGCACACGGCATTAGAGCGCGTGTATTATACAACGGCGGCTGATGCGGTGGTGGTCTTTTCCTATAGCGGGCTGACGAAAGAAGTCGTGTTGGCAGCCCAGCAAGCGCGGCGGAATCAGACACCGGTGATTGTCGTGACGCGTGCCGAGCCAAGCCCATTGCGCGATGCGGCCAGTTGTGTGATTGCCTTGCCGCCGACCGAGCCGTTGTTACGAATCGGAGCCGTGACGTCAATGTTTACGGAGACTTATGTTGCCAATATTCTTTTTCTCGGCGTGGTTCATGGCGAAATTAAGCAAACCGAACAGAATTATCGGGCAACATCACAATTAACTGGAGAGTTGAAGATTCGAGGGGATAAATATGTCAATCGCAGACTTAACAACCGAGCAACGAAATCCCGCCAGCATGCACATCGACACCATGACGACGCCGGAAATCGTGGCGCTGATTAACCATGAGGATGCCAAAATCGCCCCGGCCATCGCTACGCAAACAACCCAGATTGCCGCGGCGATCGATGAAGCCAGTCAGCGCTATAATCGCGGTGGGCGGCTGATTTACGCCGGTGCCGGTACATCCGGGCGGCTAGGGGTTTTGGATGCTGCGGAATTGGTACCAACTTATGGGATTCCACCAGAACGAGCAGTGGGCTTGATTGCCGGCGGGATGGGAGCCATGTTTAAGTCAGTTGAAGGCGCTGAGGATTCAGTTGAGCTTGCCGAACATGATCTCAGGAAGTTGAACCTGAATGCCAACGATACGGTCATTGGCATTGCGGCTTCTGGACGGACCCCTTATGCCATTGGCGCGTTGACGTATGCGCAACAAGTAAAGGCGTTAGCAATATCCGTAACCTGCGTGGCCGCCAGTTTACTTGCCAACCATGCCGATATTGCCATTGCCCCCGTGGTCGGTCCGGAAGTCATTACCGGGTCAACGCGCATGAAAGCCGGCACCGCGCAGAAAATGGTGCTGAACATGCTTTCGACTGGCGTGATGATTCGGGCGGGCAAAGTTTTTGGTAACTTAATGATTGATGTGTTGCCAACGAATGCCAAACTGGTGGATCGCGCGCAACGCATTATTGCCGAAACAACTGGTGTCGGCGCGACTCAGGCGGCATCTTTGCTAGAGGCAGCTGCACACAAGGTTCCGGTTGCGATCGTGATGGCCAAAACCGGTCTGGATGCTGCTGCGGCGACCCAAGTGCTGGCTGCTCATGATGGCGTGATTAGTGATGTTTTGACCGCTTGGGAGGCAGCGCATGGCAAAAGCGTCTGAACCGCAGTCGTTGTTGGCACCGATTACCGCAGCAATTCAGCAGCAGGCAGTTTTCGGCGTGGCGTTTAGTATGGTCGGGGCGGACGAGAATGCCGTGCATTTTTTAGGCTTTCAAGGGACCGGTGCCGACCATTTGCCACTGATGCCTCAGAATCGGTATGATCTGGCATCGTTAACCAAAGTCGTCGGCACGACAACACGCTTGCTACAATTGCTGCTGGCGGGGAAAATTCAGCTGGATCAGCCGACTGGATCGCTGGTCAGTGGATTGCGCTACCCACAACTCACCATCGAACAGCTCATGTTGCACCGCAGCGGGTTACCTGCTGACGTCCCTAACGCGCATGCACTTGATCGAGCAGGGTTGATTCAGGCCGTCAAAACGATGGCGGCAGTTGCCCCGCCAGACACCACCACCCTGTATTCTGACTTGAACTTTATATTACTAGGCTGGGCAATTGCGGCAGTGGATGGGTCACTCGCCGCCAGCTTGCATCAGCATGTTTTTGAACCTTTGGGGATGCAGGCGACCGGTTATTGTCCGCAAGCAGTGGCACCAAGCAATTTTGTGCCGACTGAAAATGTGCCAGAACGCGGTGGGGTTTTACGTGGGACGGTTCACGACCATAAAGCGTTTTTGCTTGACGGGGTTAGCGGTCACGCGGGTTTATTTTCAACGTTAGGCGATCTGACGACTTTTACCCGGCTGTTGGCTGGTTTGCCAGTGTCGCATGGTGAGAAGGTTTTACCTCCGGCGGCATTTTCGTTGCTTGAGCGTTACTGTGTTGGTGGGCGGACGTTGGGCTGGCGCTGCTGGGCTCAAGGTCGCCATCAATATTGGCACACTGGGTTCACAGGTACTTCGATTGCATTTGATCGCGATACGCAGCGTGGCTTTGTTTGTTTAACTAATCGAATTTATCCGAGTCGGACGCACCGCGCTTGGTTACACATCCGCCGGGAACTGCTGACTCAATTTTTCGGGATTGAAACTTCCTGGCCGGATTAGGTTGGGCGTTACTTGGTTGGCTCTTGGCAGGACGACCATGCGTGGGTGTATGATCGATAGTAACTTGGGTTAGTCATCACCGCTTGTCGCAAGTGATGGTGGCTGGCTTGCGATCGGAGATAATGTGAAATGGCGCATGACCACTTAATTGCACAACTTGATCAGCTGCAGCAACAGTTTGGTGAATCGCACGCTTTGTTACTTGCTGATGAGCGGCAGGTGCTTTTTGGTACGCGAACCGATGTGCTTTTCCCCGCGGCGAGTTTGATTAAGTTGGGGATTGCTGCCTATGTTAAAGCGCAGGCACAAGCCGATCCCAGTCAGTGGCAGCGGAAAGTAGTATTACCACGGCCGGTTGGCGGCGCAGGGGTACTGCGGTTCATGGCCGATTCATCCTGGTGTGTGCGCGATTTGGTGACTTTAATGTTGATGGTTTCAGATAATTTAGCGGCCAATGCTTTGTTGAAAACGTATGGGCTAACAACGGTGGGGCGATGGTTGGATCAGCAGTTTCCGGGCGCCAAATTAAACCGTGCCTTGATGCAGCCGCATACCGACAATGACAACTGGATCTCGGCCGCAGCAACGTGGCGTTTATTGCGATCCTTATTGACCCCACCGTGCCGACCAGCTGACGGTGACTGGTGTGCCCGTGCCCTGCGTCATCAACAGAATCGTACCAAGTTGCTGCTGGCACCAACCATGAAGAATTTTGTTGGCTGGACTGCGGGGAAAACTGGTGAATTGCCGAATTGCGAACACGATGCGGCTTGTTTTGCGGCTGAGGGTGAACAATTGTATGCAGTTGTTTTGACAACGTTTGATCATCAGCGTGAAGCGGCCGTGCGGTTTAATCAACAAGTTGGTGCGTTAATCGTGGATGACTTTCAGCAGCGCCGGAGTCGACTACACTGAAATATAAATTGAGTTGGCAGCGGCTTAAGCTCCGCCTGGACACAAGCGTCTTGTTCCATGACTTTGTGTGCAGGCGGGGTTTTATTTTTGTAGCAATTATTATAATATGATTAATAATTATTATGGAAAAATGAGGAAAACGAAGGAGTGCTGACAGCCTATGCAGGTAGCCCACGCAACCAGCCCGGTTCTGATTACAGATCGGGAATCCAATCTTCAAATTGGTAAAGATTTCACTAGCAACCTAATTGGCTCATTGAGTGGCGGCATGTTTTCGTTTGGGATGGGGTTGATGCTGCTGAATCAAACGCACCTGGCGATCAGTTTCGGTTTATCAACAATTGTCGGGCCGCTGGTTAGTTTGCTTCTGTTTGTTCCTATGGGCAGCATTGTTGATCGTTATCCGCATCGAAGTATTCTAATCGTAAGCAATCTGGTGCGTTTGCTGGGGCTAGGGCTGTTCGCGTGGGCGCTACCGGGGTTTTCCGGCGTGCAAAAACTTGTTCCGGTTGTTCTTTTTGCCATTATTGACTACATATGCAGTGATTTCAGCTCAACTGCCTATGCCGCTTCTGTCCATGAATTGGTTAATGAACGGAAAATTCAAAAGTTAAGCTCACTAACATCCACGGCTGGCTCCATTTCCTCGATTTTTTCACCGATGTTGGGCTTGGGACTTTACACGCTTGTTGGGTTTGAAGCCTTTATTTTCGTGGAAATGGTTTCGTCAACGGTCTCGTTTTTGATTATGCTGACGATGAAGTTTCATGTGACCAAGCGGCAGCCGACCGCGAAAAATGACGCTGCCAGTCGGCCATTGGCAATGTTTAAACAAGGTATGGCTTATGTCAAAACGCGTCCATTGGTTAAGGGGGTCATCATGGTTGGCGTGGTTTTGAATTTTAGCTTCACCAGCGTCACGGTTGGCATGCCTTTTGTCATCACGAATACGCTGCATCTGGGCAGTGCACCGATCGGGTATCTGGAAACCGGTTCTGCTATCGGGATTTTGATTGGCAGTTTGTTTATGAGTACGATCAGTGGTGAGAAACGGATTCGCCTTAAGATTCTCGGGCCGGTTTTAGCGGATTGTGTGCTTTTGATCGCATTAGGCGGCGTGTTTAATGTTGCCAAAACAGCCAGTGGCGTGACGATTCCCGGCACGATTCTGATGATAGTGCTAGGATTCTTGATCGTGATTCCTAACATTGTCATTCAGGTGGAAATCCAAAAAACGGTCCCGACTTCTTTTTTGGGCCGGGTCAATACCACGTTGATGACGATCAATAATTCGGTGACCCCGGTGGCAACCTTCTTTTATACGTTCCTGTTTCAAAACATCGCGAAGAATTACCTCGTCTTTGTATACAGCGGGATTGTGGCGTTGCTTTACATGATTGCTATCACACCGCGAATCTTGCGGGTGTTCGTTCAGGAAGGCATTGAATAGTAGTAGTGGAGATTACTTTTGTGGAAAAGCGTTGGTGAGCGGAATAGCAGTCGTTCACCAACGCTTTTTGCATGGCTATCAAGCTGAATATGGCCGCGGATGAAGCGTTAAATTGAAAAATTTCAAGCTGGAACGATACGTTTTACAGAATGCTTACATAATTAATACATCGACTTGACACTGATCTTTACAAAGGCTTGGTAGTCTCAGTGTAAGGAGTTGATGAGGAATGAGTATTCGACTAGCAAATGTGTCAAAGGATTTCGGCAACACCAAAGTACTATCCGACATTTCCGTCGAGATTGAGCCTGGCGAATTTTTTGTTATGGTTGGGCCATCTGGTTCCGGTAAAAGTACGCTGTTGCGGATGATTGCCGGTTTAACCAGTGTCACGGATGGACGGATTTATTTTAATGAACGCGATGTGACGGATTTGCCGCCAAAAGATCGCAAGCTGGCGATGGTTTTCCAAAACTATGCGCTGCTGCCATTCATGAACGTTGCTCAAAACGTCCGCTTCGGCTTGGAGAACCAGGATTTAACCGATGATGAAAAAAACAAGCGCGTGGATTGGGCGTTGGACTTGGTGCACTTGACCGATTTGCGTGATCGGAAACCAAAAGAGCTTTCTGGTGGGCAACAGCAGCGGGTGAGTCTGGCGCGTGCTTTGGCAACCAAGGCGCCGGTGGTTTTAATGGATGAGCCGTTGTCAAACCTTGATGCCCAGTTGCGAACCGAAATGCGTGAAGAAATTGCGCGGTTGCATCGTGAAATTGGCATGACCTTGATTTATGTTACCCACGATCAAGTCGAAGCGATGACCATGGGCGATCGGATTCTTGTGTTGGACGATGAAAAGATTCAGCAACTAGGCACCCCGCTGGACTTGTATAATCATCCTGCCAATGAATTTGTTGCCAAGTTTATCGGCAGCCCAGAAATGAATCTGCTGCCAATTACGGTTAGCGATGAAGGCGATCGCTTTAGCATTGGCGATACTTTCTGGACTGACAATGCGTTTGTCCTTCCGTTTGACTTGCCGGCTGGTTCCTATCATCTTGGCATTCGGCCGGAGAAGTTGGTACCGGTTTCGATTGCCAACCCGGATACCATTACAGCCAAGGTGAAGAGCTTGCAACAGCTTGGCAATGACACCTTGATTTTCTGCGACTTTGATGGCCAGTCATTGGTCAGTCGGGTACCGGAACAGTTCACCGTAGCGGTTGGCGCTGAGCTTAATTTATTACTGCCGGCTAATGCCGATGAATGGCATCTCTTTAATATTGATGACGGTGAGCGGATTGCCGTGGCGCCAGTTAAGGAGGCGGCCGCTTATGGAGCTTAATAAGGAACTTAATAAATCGACGGCCAAATCGCAAGGCAAGCTCGCCGCAACGATTCGGGAAAATAATAAGCCAGCATTCTGGTTTTTGATGCCGTCACTTTTGATCCTAACTTTATTTACCTTTTATCCCATGGTCATGACGGTGTACAACAGCCTTTTTGCAACCAACATTCGTGGCGAATCAGCTAAGTTTGTCGGACTCGGTAACTATCTTGATATTTTCAAGGATCCTTTATTCCTGAAGAGTCTGACGGGCACTTTAGTCTATGTCGTTGCCTTTGCTTTGGCGACCATCGTTCTTGGTGTTATTTTGGCACGTTTGGCAACGATGAAGTTACGCCGGATCAGTTGGTTCCAGACGGCATTTGCCGGTACGATGGGCACCAGTGCCGCCGCTGCTTCGATTCTCTGGCTGTTCTTGTTCAATCCGTCTGTTGGCCTCGCCAGTTTTGCCTTAAAAGCGCTGGGCGTCACCAATGCCAACTTGTTGGTTGATCCGACCGGTGCCATGATTGTCATCGTTTTGGCCAGCGTCTGGATGGCATTGGGTTTTGCCTTTCTGATTCTTCTGAGTGCGTTTCAAAGTGTGCCGCCAGAATACTATGAAGTTGCTGACATTGCTGGTTGGTCACAATTCAAGCAGACGCTCAAGATTACGGTTCCGATGATTTCGCCAACCCTGTTCTTCTTGTTTGTGGTTGAAATCATTGATGGGTTCAAAATGTTTGCCCAGATTGACTTAATTACAGGCGGCGGTCCTAACAATGCCACGAATTTCCTAGCATATAAGATTTATCAAGATGCCTTTGCTTTCCACAACTTTGGAACGGCCAGTGCGGAATCCATTGTGCTAACCGTCATTATTGCCTTGGCCACTTGGGTTCAATTCCATTTCACAGAACGGAAGGTGTATTACGCATGACACATGTCAAACACGGAGCACGTTATCTTTTATTGACGGTGGTTGCGGTGATACTTTTATTCCCGATTCTGTTGGGGATTTGGGCATCGTTACTACCGACAAAAGATATTGCGGCGGGGAACTTCTTATCCACCAATATCTCGCTTAATAACTATTGGCAGGCATTTGTCACCACACCGATTATTCGCTATATGATTAACTCGTTTGTGACCGCCGGATTAATCACTATCGGCCAATTAGTTTTATGTACACTTGCTGCTTATGCCTTTGCGTTTATGAACTTCCGCTACAAAAAGCAGTTGTTCTTTGCCTTTTTGATCACCATGATGTTGCCGTTTGAAGCCCAGATCATTCCTAATTTTCAGACGGTAAAAGCACTCGGCTGGCTGAACAATTATGCTGGCTTGACGATTCCATTTTTCACTTCAGCATTTGGGGTTTTCATGTTGCGTCAAGCCTTTTTGCAGATTCCAACCGACTTGGTGGACTTTGGTAAGTATCTTGGCCTTAGCCGCCTCCAGTTTCTTTGGAAAATTGCGGTGCCATATAGTCGCAGCATGTTGATCACCTTTTCCCTTTATACGTTCCTGACCCATTGGAACCAATACCTGTGGCCGTTGATTACGACTTTCTCGGATGATTTCCGGCCAGTTCAAGTCGGCTTGAAGCAGTTACAGGCGGAAGATACGTTCGCCAACTGGGGGATGGTGATGGCCACGGCGATCATTGTGTTGTTACCAACCTTGGCACTGTTGCTTATTGGCCAGAAATTCTTCAAGCGTAATTTGAATGCAGGGGGGACGAAGGGTTGAAAACCACATATAAGAAGATTATTGCGATAGTCGCAGCGATTGTTGTTATTTTCGGACTTGGCTTTTTCTTCACCCACCAACAATCGGCCAGTGCTGCTGATAACAACGGGCGCACGACCATCACGTTTTGGCACTCGATGAATGGCCCGAATGAAAAGGTTCTGGAAGGCTTAGTCGATCAATTTAACAAGAGTCAGACCAAATACACGGTTAAGCCGATTTACGCCGGCAGTTATGAATTGTCGATTATGAAATATGCCAATACGGTCGGCAGTAATGTTTCGCCTGACTTGATTCAAAGTGATCAGGCCAACCAGTCTATGATGATCGGCTTGAATTCAACGGTACCGGTACAAAAGTTCATTGATCGTGACCACTATGATTTGAGTCAATTGTATCCAGGGGTGACAGCCGCTTATAAAATCAATGGTAAGTTAGCTTCCATGCCATTTAACTCCTCCAGCTCGGTTATGTACTACAACCAGAGCCTGTTTAAAAAGTATGGTATTCCCGATTTGCCACTGTCACCGACGTATAGCGACGTGACCAAGGCAGCGGTTGCGTTGACTCAAAAGAGTAAAGGTGCGGTCAAAGGGATGACGATGCAGATCTATGGCTGGCTGCCGGAAGAGTTGGTTGCCAATCAAAATTCACTTGTCGTCAACCACGATAACGGCCGCCAAGCGATGGCAACCAGTGCCACATTGAACTCGCCGGAAATGGTCAAAAGTATGAATTGGCTGCAAGACGTGATCAAACAAAACGCCTTCCAAAACTTTGGGACCGGATCAGCAGCTGCTAACAACCAGAGCGCGGCGTTTTTGGCGCAAAAGGTCGGCATCTTCATGCAAAGTTCTGCTATGTTAGGACAGTTACAAACGAACGCCAAATTTAAATACGGCGTGACCTTCACACCGCATCCGGATGGTACCAAAGCGAATGGTGTAGCGATTGGCGGCGCAAGTCTATGGATTACTAAGGACAAACCAACCGCTGTCCAAGAAGGGGCTTGGCAGTTTATGAAGTATCTAATGACGCCTAAGTCTCAAGCAACATGGCAACTCGGCACGGGCTATTTTGCGGTTAACCAAAAAGCCAACCAAGTAAAGAGCTTGGCTGATGCAATTAAGAAAAACCCTGCTTTAGCGGTTCCGATTGAACAACTGAACCAAGGTCATATCAATGCGGCCACAGCAGGTGCGTTCTTCAGCAATATCCAAGAAGAACGGCAAAATGTTGAATTGGCTATGCAACAGATTTATGGCGGTGCCGATGTTAAGAAGGCTTTAGATGAAGCGGAAGCCGATACGAATACGGCCATTTCAAAGACCAATTCCGTCAGTGGCAACCTGCTGGACTACAAGCGTTAAGTTGCCAGTTGCATCCATATTGCCCAACGACCGTAACCCGCGTATGATCAAGATAACGTTAGACATCATTATCGCAAAGGAGCTGGTCGTGATCATGCCAAAAGTCTATTTTCTCTGTACAGGGAATGCCTGCCGCAGTCAAATGGCAGAAGGATTTGCCAAAAAATTGCTGGGGCGTCAGTGGCAGGTGAAAAGTGCCGGCATCGAAGCACACGGCCTAAATCCACTGGCGGTTAAGGTCATGGCAGAAAAAGGCATCGATATTTCGCAACAGCAATCAAAAGTGCTCAAAGAAGCCGAACTGCAGCAGGCTGATTTGATTGTGACACTCTGCGGGGATGCGCGGGATCGGTGCCCGGTGACACCGCCAACCGTTCGCCGTTTGCATTGGCCGCTGGCGGATCCAGCAGCGGCGAGTGGTTCGCAAGAAGCGGTGTTGGCGGTTTTTCGCCAAGTCCGCGATCAAATTGAAGCTCATGTGCGGGCCTTGAAAGCAGACGCCTGATATAGCTTGGCGCAGACGGTTTTTGATCAGTAAAGTATGCGAAATGGAGGCTCATGATGACAGTAGCAATTTATGGACATCGCGGTTATCCGGCGCGTTTTCCGGAGAATAGTTTGCAAGGATTCGAATATGCCTGTGAGCATGGCATCGATGGCATTGAAACCGATGTGCAGATGAGTGCGGATGGGCATCTGGTGATCATGCATGATGAACGGGTTGATCGTACAACCGATGGCACTGGCTGGATTGCGGATTTAACCCGGACGCAACTAAAAGGGATGCGGCTGGCCAATGGCGAACACATTCCATCGCTTCGGGAAGCATTGACGGTTTTAAGCCATTATGACGTGATGGTTAACATTGAGTTTAAAACCGGCAAGATCCGCTATCCGGGCATTGAGGCGCTGACGCAAGATTACGTTGAGCAGTTCAATATGCAGGATCGCGTCATCTACTCCTCATTCAATCACGACAGTATTAACGTCATTCATACCCTTGCGCCGAAAATGAAAACGGCTTGGTTAACGAGTCGGGTTCTAACCGGCGCCACCTTACCATCGTATTTGGAAGCCGTCCACATTGAACATTACAACAGCCACCTCAACAAAGCCCAGCGCGTCTGGACAGTTGATGATCCGCTGAAAATGAAACAACTGATGCGCGAACGTTACGTCACCGGGATCATTACCAATCGTTTTGAAGAAGCAATGGATATGCGCGACTTGGTGGCCAAAGAAGCTAAGGCGCCGGTTTAAAATGCAGCTCAAGGCGATGTTTAATTCACGAAATTAAAAAACTGCTTTGGAAGCAATCTTGCTTTCGAAGCAGTTTTTGATTTTTATACTCAAAATAAGAAACGCCTAAAAACACGCGCCCTGATCAATTTTGATGATGTTCATCAATCAATTTCTGTTGTAACGCTGCCAATTTCGGCGTGAGGTAAACCGGATAGAGATCCGGATTAACGAGCCGTTGCGTTGCTTCTGGTAAGTGTCCGAGTGCTGTTTGCATATGTTTTTGAATGGCAAAGACATCGGTCGTGAGCGGCTCTTGTGCTTGAGGGAAGACCGGTTTTAATAACGGTTCGGCAGTGAAATCGCGTAAGGTGACTTGCGTTTGGGTAGCCAGCGGGTTGGCATTGACCGCGGCAATTTCTGCAGGCAGGTTTTCGTCAGCCAACGCAATGACATCCGCAAAAGCCGTTTGATCATCACAGTGATACAGGCGATAAACCTGTTTATGACTTGGTAAAGTGGTCTTTTCTCGGCTAGCACTTACCTTGATTTTAGGAAGCCACTTGCCGTTTGCTTGCAATGCGGTCATTTTGTAAACACCGCTTAAAACCGGAGATGAGGCGCTGGTGATTAACTTTTCACCGATTCCAAAGTTGTCAATCGGTGCGCCTTCTTTAAGTAGGGACTGAATGACGGTTTCATCAAGCGCATTGGAAGCTGTGATTTTGGCATCGGGGAAGCCGGCGTCATCGAGCATTTTCCGGGCTTGTTTCGCTAGCTGGGTGATGTCGCCAGAGTCGATGCGGATACCAACCGGGTGATGGCCGGCTGCCTTGAGTTCCTTAAAAACGGTGATCGCATTGGGCACACCGGACTTGAGCACATCATAAGTATCGACCAGCAACGCACTGTTGTCAGGATAGACTTTAGCCCAGGCACGAAAAGCGGTGAGTTCATCGGGGAAGGCTTCGATCCAGCTGTGGGCCATTGTTCCGGCAGCCGGGATGTTGAAGCGTTGTGCAGCCAAGACGTTGGAGGTGCTGGCACAGCCGCCAATCACAGCAGCACGCGCTCCATAAACCGAGGCATCCGGTCCTTGCGCGCGGCGGGCACCAAATTCCATAACCGGCCGTCCTTCAGCCGCAGCCGTGATGCGCCGGGCTTTGGTTGCAATGAGTGACTGGTGATTGACGATGTTGAGCAGCAGCGTTTCCAGCAACTGGACCTGCATCAGCGGCCCTTGCACCGTTAACAGCGGCTCACGCGGAAAGACGGGTGTGCCTTCTGGTAAAGCCGTCACCGTGCAAGCTAACTTCATCGTTTTTAAATAGTCTAAAAATGTATCCGAATAAAGTTTCAACGAACGCAAATATTTGATATCTGCATCCTCGAAGTGAAAGTCGCGTAACGCTTCAACAACTTGTTGTAACCCAGCGGCAATAACAAAACTGCCATGATCCGGGACATTGCGATAGAAAATATCGAAAACGGCCTGGTCTTCATGCGGTAAGGTCGCACAATACCCATTGGCCATGGAAAATTCATAGAGATCCGTCAACATTGCTTGATTCATATTCATCTTTAAAAGCCTTCTTTATCAGTCCGTGGTTAATTAATCCGTTACTTCGGCGCCCAAAACATGTGCAAAGTGGTCCAGCGCCCAGTCCTGGCCAGCTGGCGTCAAAGCCGCAACTGCATTTTTATGGACGACAATTTGATAGTTGAGATTGTAAGCATCAACTGCCGTATGCAAAACGCAGATATCGGTGCAGACGCCGACTAAATGAACGGTGTCGATTTTGCGTTCACGTAGGCGCAGATCCAGCGGCGTTCCGGCAAACGCGGAGTAGCGGGTTTTATCAAACATGTTCACCCGTTCTTCATCTTTATGGGCCGCATACCAAGGCGCAAGCGAACCAAAGAACGCCCGCCCCCAAGTCCCGCGAACATTATGCGGCGGGAACAGTTTGCTTTCGGGATGATACGGATCGTGCGGTGTATGCACATCGGTTGGCAAGTATACCCAGCCATCTTGTTGCAAAAATTCATCAGCCAAAGCGACAATGTGAGGGGCCAACACTTGCCCAGCCGCGCCACAGGTCAAAGCACCTTTATCGGCAACAAAGTCATTAGTATAGTCAATAATGAGCAATGCTTCATTTGAATGAGCCATTATTGAGGCTTCCTTTCTAATTAAAGTAAAATTTACTTAAACTCACGTAGTATAAAAGTACATTAGACTTTTATTTGTTGTCTACGATACGCGGGTTCCGGGTATTTTTCAACTAGGCAAGTTTAAACAATTTAGGCGGACGGCCACTGCGCGTGCGATCATGGGCAGTGCCGACTTCAACAAAAAGATGCTGGTGCGTCTTTTTAAAGTTAGAGTTGTCAATGGCGGCCGCGGTCGTATTGAGAAAAGGCGCGTAAACTTCACGTGCTTCTTTTAAGGTGAAGGTGTGGCCGAGTACTTGCAAAATGCTGGGTTGATAATCAAGTTTATTGCGGATCCGGCGAATAGCGACACCTAGAATCCGCGCATGATCAAAAGCCAGATGCGCCGCCTGTTGATCTAACTGAAACGTGAGCGCACCATTTTGTAACTGATAATCGTTGGCAGTGGCGCTAAAAGCAAACCACCGCGCATCGGTTGCGCCATAACCGGGCCGTAACTTAGGCATCGTCGGCAGATATGTCATGTAAGTCAGCGCCAAAGCCCGCTCGCCGGGTGTGCGGGCCGGGTCCGTAAACGTGGCTAACTGCTCCGTGGATCCGCGATTGACATGCACGCCGATTTTATCGCGAATCAGCCTGATCGCCGCTGCATCAGCACTTTCGCGCACACGCAAAGTCGTTTCCGGTAGGGCCCAGTAGCCGGCGTAAGGATCATCCGCGCGATGAATCAACAAGATCTGCAACTGCCGGGTGGTACGCGAAAAGCTCCAGATAACGTTGGTAATGGTGATCAAAGGATGGGCAATAAATTCATCCGCCATAGCATCAATCTTCCTTTTTGTGGATAGGGTATGTACGGAGTTGATTATAGCAAAACGTGGTCGGGTTGGCTTGAGGCTGATGCATATAGGTTGGGGCGACTCTTCTTGCTAATCTCAAAAAATGGTTTTCGATAGATGGATTTTGTTTGACGGCAAGCTTGATTGTCAGGTAAAATAAAGAAGGTGAAAAGAGGCCACCGGGGTGCGACCCGATGACCTCGACGCGAGTTAGAAAGACTGGTGGTAGAAGCTAGCCGTTACGGTTAGCTTCTTTTAGTATCTTGGTTGCCTTGGCGTAAATCAAGTACGCCTGGGCTAAAACCAAGATGGCCAACGCTATTTCTAGCGTAACCCAACCCTCCGATCTTTCCTCTTAGCATGGCGATCACCTCCGGAAGTTAGAATGGTGAGGGGTGCGTGCCTTGCTAAATCGCTGCCGCTGAGTTATGACGTTTACCGTCTTAACTTGGCGGTGTTTTTGTATATATGATCATTAAACACATTGAAATGATAATGGGAGTTCTTTTTGAAATATTTTTAATTGGCATTAATCATGTTTTGATGCTATTGAGTATCACCATTTTATACCTTTAACTAAGGAACGCAAACTGAATCAGAGGCTACCAAGTTTCTGGACTTTTGCGCTTATCAAAACTGGTCCGGTGGTCAACATTTTAGTGATGGTGTACTATGTGAATGAAATGAGTTCAGTTCTCATTCGTATAAAATTAATAATTAAGCGCTACTAGTATAACTCTTGTTCTTAATTGTGCACCGGCAAAGCTTCGGGAAACTCGATGGCGTCAATATCTAGTTCACAACCCTAACAATAATTTAGTTTATATTTTCTGAAAAATATTTCCAGAAAATAGATTTTCGCCACTTTTAGACAATATTTTGTGGTTGAAGTAAACAAATGAATGCGGTTACAATCCCCTTGAGTGGTACCGACCACGTGGAGGAGCCACAACAATTTTTAGGGGGAGTTTGTCGATGCACAATGGAATGAAGACAGTGAAGGATCGGCCTCGGGTGCCGCGTTCACTGTTATATAGCAGCGCAGTTTTATCATTGACTGCGACTGTCGTGTATGTCAGTAGTACGGTTCCGGTAACGGCAGCTAAGGGATCCGAACCGGCTAAAAGTAGCGCGGTGAAGAAGGCCAGTACAAGCATGCTCAACATTGTGAATGTCACCAAACAAACGCATTATTTTGAAGTTACTTACTCCAACAACCTGAAGGCACGGGTGTTTATATTAGCGAACAATCAATTTCGCTTTTATGCTGATCCTTCAGGTAAGTTTGCTGCGCCTGCCCAATCGGAAAAAGGGCTTAACGCAAAAATTTTTACCAAGGAAATTGATGCATCGGCAGCTAAGGCGTTTGCGGCTGCTACGCTTGATCATAACGGTGATGGGTGGACGATCAAGACCGATGCGATTGCCATTGGATTTAATCAAGCAAATGCAACTCTGCAGGTTTCCCAGGGCTCAAAGGTGGTCATGGCCGAGAGTCAGCCGTTAGAAATTACCAACGATCATGCGACACAAGTGTTAAAACGTGGCACTGACCAGTTTTTTGGCGGTGGCACGCAAAATGGTAATTTCACGCTAACAGGTAAAAATGTCAAGATTGAAAACACGGGTAATTGGGTTGATGGCGGGGTGGCGTCACCGAATCCATTTTATTGGTCAACCGCTGGCTATGGCGTGGTGCGGAACACGTTTAAGCTGGGTAACTATGACTTTGGGGCTAGCGATGACGGCCAAGTAAAGACCACGCATCAGGAAAATCGGTTTGATGCAGTTTACTTTTTCGATGCGAAACCCTATGACTTATTGAAAGATTATTACGACTTGACGGGTGCACCGGCGATGATGCCGCGTTATGGCCTGTATGAAGCACACTTGAATGCCTATAACCGTGACACTTGGGTTCCGGTACCTGAAGGAACAAGCGGTGCGATTAAGTTTGAAGACGGCAAATATTATAAAGAATATCAGCCTGGGAAAATTCCTGCTGGCCAAAGTGGTATCAAAGAATCGTTGAACGGGGAGCTGAATAATTATCAATTTAGTGCTCGCGCCGTTATTGATCGGTATCAGAAAAATGATATGCCGCTGGGATGGTTTTTGCCAAACGATGGTTATGGTGCAGGCTATGGGCAGACCGATACTTTAGCAGGCAACTTGCAAAATCTTAAGTCGTTTGCGGATTATGCGGATCAGCATGGCGTTGCAACCGGGCTGTGGACGCAACAAAACTTGTCGCCAGTTGATCCGGCCAATCCGAAACCGGATGATCGTGATTTTGCCAAGGAAGTTGCCATTGGTGTCAAGGCCCTGAAAACTGACGTGGCCTGGGTCGGGTCCGGGTATTCTTTTGGCTTAGATGGTCTGGCTAAAGCTGATGCGATGATGACGCAGGTCAAAGGCGATTCGTTGCGGCCGTTTGCGATTACGCTTGATGGCTGGGCCGGGACGCAGCGGTATGCCGGCGTGTGGACGGGTGATCAAACCGGTGGCCAGTGGGAATACATTCGCTTTCATATTCCAACGTATATCGGGACCGGTTTATCCGGACAGCCGTATGTAGGTTCCGATATGGACGGAATTTTTGGCGGCGGTAATCCGATCGTCAACACCCGCGATTTTCAGTGGAAAGCCTTCACGCCGATCCAGCTTAACATGGACGGCTGGGGTGCCAATCCCAAAACGCCATTCTCGTTTGATCAGCAAACAACGGCGATCAATCGTGCTTACAACAAGCAAAAGACCATGCTGATGCCTTACAACTACACGGCGTCTGCGCAAAGTGTCTTTGATGGTAAGCCAATGGTGCGCGGTCTGTTCCTTGATTATCCGAACATTCCTGAGGCATATACCGATCTGGTCAAGTACGAATACCTCTGGGGCGATAACTTCCTTGTTGCGCCGATTTACCAAAACACGGCGGCTGATGAAAAGGGAAACGATGTACGTAACGGCATTTACCTCCCTGACAAGCAGCAAGTTTGGATCGATTATTACACCGGCAAGGAATATCGTGGCGGTCAGGTCTTAAACAACTTCGAAGCGCCGATTTGGAAGTTGCCGGTTTTCGTTAAAAAAGGCGCCGTGATTCCAACCACGCCCGCACACAATACGCCCAAAGCATTTGACCAAACCAAGCGGCAGTTTCAGATTTTCCCGGCGAGTGGCAAAAACGATTTTACGGTTTACGAAGATGACGGCATTTCGAAAAAGTATCTAAAAGGTGCGCATGCCCAAACCAAGGTTACCAGCGAATTGCAAAAGGATCAGTTGACCGTGAACGTTGATCCTCTGACAGGTGATTACAGCGGCTTAAATCCAGATCGAGCCACTGAATTTGCCATTCGAACGAGCGGCAAGCCGGCTAAAGTTACGGCCAGTGTTGGCGGACAAACGGTTAAACTGACCGCCGTCGATAACCTCAAAGACTTTACTGCAGGCGAAAATGTTTATTTTGTTAATAAACAATATCATACGAATGATTTCTTGGATCAACTTGCAGATAAGTCGATTGACCAGAACTTTTTACAAGTTAAGCTGGGAAAAACCAATGTTAAAAGCAATGCGATCAAGCTCACCGTGGACGGTATCAATGCTACTGATGATCCAACCACTGAAGCATTACCCGAGAGCGATGAAGTAGCAGTGCCGACCGAGATCAAGCAAAATGATCAGACCACGACCGATACAACTGTGGGCATTGACTGGAAGCCGGTGAAGGACGCGACAAGTTATGACGTCAAGGCAGATGGCGTTGTTTACCGCAATCTGACCAAGCCGGAATTTCTGCTAACGCCGGTGAAGAGCCAAACCAAGCACACGTTCCAGGTACGCGCAGCAACGGCCAAAGCGGTTTCTAAGTGGAGTAACGAGCAGACTTTCAGTTCCAAAGATAATCCGCTGCGGCTTGCCGTCAAAATGAGCAATCCGCAAGTCACATCACCGATTACCGGTGTCGCTACTTGGCAAGGAAAAGACACCGCGGCTCATCTTTTTGATCAGGATCTGACTACGATGGCGCACAGCAACTGGTTCACCACGCCGCCTAAGCAATCAGCAACACCGATGACGATTACCACGGAACTTGATGGCGTTTACGACTTGGATCATGTGACTTATGTTCCGCGTGAAGACGGCGGTAACGGTACTTTGTCAGCATTGAAAGTCGAAACCAGCCTTGATGGGATTCACTGGCATCAAGCAGGTGAAGGCAAAGGTTGGACGTGGGATGGCAAAGACAAGACAATCACTTTTGACAAAAATGAAAAAGCCCAATATGTCCGCTTTGTGATCCCTAAAGGCACAAGCCGCGGCGATTTTGTTTCAGGACGGGAATTGCTGCTGTTTAAACGGGATGGCTCAAGCAAAGCGGTGTTGGGTGATATTACCAATGACGGACGGGTGAATGAAGACGATCAAACGTCGCTTATGAACTACGCGGGCTTAACGGCCAACATTGACAGTGATTTCAACGGTTATGTTCAAAACGGCGACCTGAATCGCAATGGGGTCATTGACGCTTTTGACATCAACTATGTCATGACCAAGCTAGGCAAAACGCCGGTGACGAAGCCGGATGAACAAGCACCAGCCGGAACTTTGGCACTTGAAGCTGAAAAGCAAACGTATCTGCCGGGAGAAACGATCACCTTGAATCTGCTTGGCAAGGATCTAGCCAACGTCAACAGCCTCTTTGCCCGGGTACCGCTCACGAATCCGAATGTCGAGTTAGTCAAAGTTGAACCGACCCAAGCGACAGCCCAGATGGTTAACTTCAGCAAGACGCGAACGCATGGTGATAACAGTCGCGATCTCTATCTGATTTTTGCCAATGAAGGCCAGCAGAAGCGCTTGTCAGGCGATCAAAAGTTAGCGACCATCACGTTGCGAGCCAAAACCCGCATGACGAAAGCGGCACTCAGCTTTGCGTTAAGTGATCCAATGTTAACCAATCAGTGGGGTCCGGAAAACTTGCCGCAAGTACCGGCACCGATCACCATTTTGCCAGCGGATACGAGCGCGCTGGATCAGGCTAAAGCACAATTAACCGCCTTAATTGATGGCATTAACGCACTCGATCCGAAGTTGTTTACCACAGTTAGTTGGCAGGCGGTTGCAGCTCAACGCGATAAAGCGAGCCAAGTTCTCAACGTTGATAACGTAACGGTTGATGCGCTCAATCAAGCTTATGCGGACCTGAAGCACGCTTTGGGCAAACTCGAGGCTGACCGCGGCGTGACTCAGGATCAGTTGAAAAAGTTAATCGAAGCTGCTGAAGCGTTAAAAGCTGACCAGTATACGGCGGAGAGTTTTGCAAAATTGACGGATGCTGTTGCTACAGCCAAACCAGTCTCTGCCGATGCAAATGCAACCCAAGCGCAAATTCAAGCGGCCATCCAGGCAATTAGCAATGCGTGGTTTGCACTGGAAGTGAAGCAACAACCGCAAGCCACGGCGCTAGAACAATGGGTTAAAGTAGCGGCCAACCTAAATGCTGCCGACTACACGCCAAACAGCTTTACCCAACTCACAACCGTTTTGGATGAAGCGAAAAAGGCACTAACGGATCCAACAACGTCTGCGGCGACACAGCAAAAGTTGGCCGATCAACTTCAGGGAGCCATTGACGCTTTGGTACCACGGGCCGATAAACAATCACTCGCTGCACTTGTCAAAGCGACAGAAAAACTGAAAGCTAGCGACTATACCGCAAGTTCCTATGCCAAACTGCAAACAGCTTTAAAACCGGCACGTTTGGTTCTGAATGATCCCAATGCTGCTCAAGCTGAAGTTGGAAAACAGGCCGATGCCTTAATGGCGGCAATGCTACAACTTGAAAAGCAACCGGACAAAACCGAGCTTGTCAGCTTGATCACCAAAGCAGCCGAGTTTAAAGCGGAGACATACACTGATGTCAGTTTTGCCGACTTGCAAACAGCTTTGGCCCAAGCGCGGGCGGTTAACAAGGATTCAGAAGCAGCGGTGGCTAAGGTTGAAGCCGCAGTTGCCAACCTTAAAGCCGCCATTGATCACCTGGTAAAGGCGGCACCAACGCCAGAGCCGGGTAAGGATCCTGGCAATCCACCAGTGCCAACGCCGGAACCGGGCATACCGCCAAAAGACAAGACTCCACAACCGCATGCGGGTTTCAACGGCGAATCGGCAGACACGCACAAGTCAACTAAGGATCGCGATCAGATGCCGAATGCCGGTGATCGGGCTCAACCGGTGTTAGCTGTTCTCGGCGCAACTTTAATCGGACTGCTAGGTTACGTCAAATTGCGTCAACATCACAAGAATAACGATTAAGACGTTGCCATTTAGGCCAATAAAAGGTTGACACCGCAAATCACGGTGCCAGCCTTTTTCTTTGTGACTGTGGTTAGGAGTCGAAGCAGAAGCAGACAATCCGTGGTCACTTGCGATCTTAACGCTTATGCGTAGAAACGGACGAAGGCTCCAAGGGTTCTGATGCAAATGATATTATGATAATCTAATGATAGAAACAGATTTCCACGACCGTTATTTAAACGTTCCTGAATAATCGTAAAATGGTTTAAAACCTTGATATATCAAGTGTGCTAGCAAGTGTAGCTAGGCTTTTCGTACAGGAGCCGTGTATGTTTAGAGGGGGAGCAGAATGACCACTTCGGTTTTAGGCAATCACTTAAAGGCGTTACGACTGACAAGACAGCTTACGCAAGCGCAAGTTGCCCACCAGCTTTTCGTTTCGCGAAAAACCGTTTCAACGTGGGAAACCGGCCGACATCAGCCAGATTTGCAAACGGTTTGTCAGCTAGCTGATTTTTACCAAATAACCGTTGACGAATTGCTGAGGCCAGTCCCATCCAAAGCCACCAAGAAAACCTCGGCGCGACCAGTCACTTTTCTGGGACCGGCGCTTGCGATCATGATTATTGGCCGCTTGGGTTATGTTGCGCGACCGGAAATGTTATTGCTGACAGACTTTGTACTCGGCTTTTTGGGAGGTCTCTTACTAAGCTGGTGGCAGCAATGGTTAAAGCCGCAAGTCTTACATGGTCTATGCGTTTTTCTGGCAGCTGTGCTGTTCAGTCTGGCGTGGCAAAATCTATTCGCCATGGCGTTTGGGTTGCAACTTGTTTACATGGCAACTGCGATGACATTACTGCTTCCCTTAATCGGCGCTAGTTTGCAAAAACTGGACCGTACTTTCAAAACCTTGAGATAAAAGGGGGCAATAGCTTTGAAACATAAGGGACTCTGGATCACGAATATCGTTTTGGCAATCGCTATCAGCGGTATCGGCATCAGGATCTTGATGAGACGCGTGGATGGTGCCGGCCATGTTGAGACCGCGGCATCACGTTTAGCGGCATTAGCCGTGCTGGTCGTTTTCATTTTGATTATTGCAATTGTGGAAGGCATATACTTGTTGATCAGCAGACGCCACGGATGATTGTCAGAAGCATGAACTTAAAAAGATTGCCGGTCGTGTATCGGCAATCTTTTTAAGTTAAGCTTTCTTTGCTTTAAACCGGCATTAGCTGCAATTTTGCTACAATGATCGCAGGAGGCGAGGGCATGCCAAGCGAAGACTTGAACTTGTTATTGGGCCAACTGCAGGCTATTGCGCAGTCTGGTCGTTACTATACAAAAGATGTGTTTGATCGGGAACGTTACGATCAATTAGCGGCTATCACCAAGCAACTGATGCTGCAATTGAGCGATGCGACCCCTGAGCAAGTGCGCTTATTTGTGGATCAGGATATCGGTTATGTAACGCCCAAGGTTGACGTGCGGGCGGTAACGTTTATTGAGGATCGCCTTTTGCTGGTGCAAGAGCGGGCAGGTGGCACTTGGTCCATTCCCGGCGGCTGGGCGGACTTGGGTTATAGTGCTGGTGAGATTGCAGTTAAAGAAACCCGCGAAGAAGCTGGCTTAACGGTCAAACCAACGCAACTGCTCGCGGTTTATTCGGTCCGGAAGCGTGACTATGCACCGCAAAGCACGCAGGATGTATACAAGTTTTTCATTGCCTGCCAGCCGGTGACGCAAACATTAAAGACAGGCGTCGAAACCGAAAATGTCCGCACTTTTACCCGTGAGGAGGCGTTGGCGTTACCGCTGTCACTGCAGCGTAATTTACCGGCGGATATCGAGATGGCGTTTGCTGCCCATGCGGATGCGGGGTGGGTGACGCAGTTTGATTAGATGTTGTGAAGGGCGGGTAGTGCATAGTAAGGAATCATTAATAACCCCGAGATGAGAGTGTTCCCCGTGAAACATTCCGTGTCTGGCCAGTTTTCGTGGAATATCACAGAGAAGCCTTGCAATTAGCTGAAAAAATACTATGATTTTGCTTAAACCTTTTCGAAAGCAGGGATGTCCATGCCAACACCAGTTCATGAAGAAGTGATTCGTCCGATGACAGCTGCAGACGATGCACCAGTTGCCGCACTCATTCGGGAGTGTCTGAAAGCCGCCGATCTTGACCGCCCGGGTACAGTTTATTTTGATGCTGGACTGGATCACTTAAGTCAGTTTTATGCGGCAGAGCCAAAGCGGAATTACTTTGTGGCCACGCAAAATGGTCGCGTTCTTGGCGGGGTTGGCATTGCGGAGTATGACCCGACTCACGGTGTTGCTGAATTGCAAAAGTTCTATGTTCACGGTGATTTGCAAGGTCACGGCATTGGTAAGCGTCTGTTGCAGCATGCCTTGGATTACGCTCGGCAAGTCGGGTATCAGTCGGTTTATCTTGAAACTTACCACACGCTTAAAACCGCCGTTCATGTTTATCATGAGTTTGGCTTCACTGATTTACCGCGCCCACTTGTTAATGCACAGCATCAGTTGATGGATCAGTTTTTGGTGAAGAAGCTTGGATAATTACGCTATAAATTTTGTGATTTATAGGCTTAGGGCTACACAGTTCACTGAGTTTAGCAATGCCGTCAATGAAGCCTTGTAGATCGGTTAGAAGGAATTGGCGAGTTTGCGCAGTGAATGCTTTTGTATTCCAATATCATCGCCAAAGCCTGATTAATAAATCGATTTTGTACCTTAAATAATAAACATGTACACGTTTTCATGAATATGAGAACGTGTTTTTTATTTAAAAAAGATAAAGCGCTTGCATAAGAGATAAATGGCTTTTATATTTAACTTGTTCACAGAGGTACCCTGTGATACACGGTTGTTCTATGATGTTCGTAAACTAATAGAAAGATGGCGGGAAAATGAAAATTGATATTGACAAAACGTCTATGATTCCAGTTTACGAACAAATTGCAAATAGTTTGCGAGACATGATGTATGGCGGAAGTCTACAGGATGGAGACCGTTTAGACTCTGAGCAGAAGATGTGTCGCAACCTTAATGTCAGCCGTGGAACTGTTAGAAAAGCTATTGATATTCTACTGAAGGAGGGTATGGTCAAAAAGATTCATGGGAAAGGAACCTTTGTCAGTAACCCAAACGTTGAGTACTCGTTGAATGATCAGTTAATGTCATTCGCTGAGTCGCTCGATAATCAACACTTAAGTTACACAACACAAGTTATTCAGCAGGAACTACGACCCGCGACCGCGAAAATTGCTGATATGCTCAAGATCCCTATTGATAGTCAGTACTTGTATTTAGAACGATTGCGATCAGTTGCCGATGATAAGTTAATGTTAATCGAAAATCGCATTAATATTACGCTCTGTCCGGGAATTGAGAAGGTCAATTTTAACAACATTAGCCTTTTTAATGAGATTGAAGAACTAGCAAAAAGAAAGATTAGCTTTGCCCGCAGTACCTATGAAGCACTTACGATTGGCACGGAACGTGGGAAACTTTTAGAGCTTCCTTCTTCCACGCCGGCTTTAAAAATGCAACAGACAGTGTATCTTTCTGAAAAAGAACCAGTCGAATACGGTTCCGTCTGGTTAAAAGGAAATAAGTACTTTCTCACAACAACTTTGCAAAGACGATAGGAGGAATTGAACCAATGCCATTAGTAAATGGATTCGATTTGATCAAAATTATTAAGGATCGGCACGTTGTCGCAGGAGCTTTCAACACAACTAATCTGGAGACAACCATGGGTATACTTCGAGCGGTTGAAAAAAGCGGCATACCATCTTTCATTCAAATTGCCCCGACAAACATCCCCGTTTCTGGATATGGATTTATTAAAGATATGGTTAACCGATTCGCAAAACAAATGGATACACCCATTGCCTTACACTTGGATCATGGCAAGACTTTTGATTCTGTCCGCCAAGCCGCGCGTGCAGGCTTTACATCGGTGATGACGGATAATGCCAAATACGATTATGAAGAAAATATTCAACATACGTATGAAGCTGTTCAGTTTGCCAGAGGCTATGGAATTCCTGTTGAGGCCGAGTTAGGGGCAATTGCTGGTAAAGAAGATGACGACGTAACTGAAGGCCATAACAAGACTAATCCAGAACAAGTTGTTGATTTTGTTGAACGTACTGGTGTGGATCTGCTAGCTGTTGCAGTTGGTAATGTTCACGGATTAAATCTTGATCCTAACATCGATTTTCCCCTATTGGAGAAGATTCACGCTATCTGCCCAGTTCCGCTAGTGCTACATGGCGCTTCAGGCATTCCAGATGAGCAAATTGCCCAAATGGTTGACAACGGGGTCGTTAAAATCAATGTTGCCAGTGATTTGCGGCGCGCCTTCATCCAATCTGCTGGTCAGGATTATCAAAAGGATCCAGAGAGGTTTGATCTTGTTAACGTATCGCTTGACGCAGAAAAGGCTATCGAAGATGTCGTCTATCATAAAATTTGCGTCATGAACAGCAATTCACCAACAGCCGTGCGATAGGAGAGGTTTAAATGTCAGAACAAACATCAAAGAAGATTGCATTTGGATCTTCTTTTGTTAAGCATTTTACGAAATCGGTTACATTTGAAGGCGCTATCGATGCACTATCATTAAATTTACTAGATCGAAAGCTTGTAACGGTAGATTATCCACAGGCAGTAAAAGATCGAGAGAAAAAATTTCCAACAGGATTACCAACATCCCCAATAGGAGTTGCAATTCCGCATACAGATCCTCAGTTCGTTAACCAAAATGCAGTTTCCGTTGGCATTCTTGCTGAGCCTATTGAGATGGTCGTCATGGGGACGACTAATGAAATTATCCCAGTATCAGTCATCTTCTTGCTCTCGCTGGCCCAGTCAAACAAACAGCTTAATATCCTTAAGCGAATTATGCGTGTTGTCCAAGATCAGACGAAATTGAAAAAGTTTATGACATCTACAGATGCTGAGATAGCAACAGAAGTTCAAAATGCAATTTTGGAGGGATTAGAATGACTCATTCAGGAAAGAAAAAGACGATTTTATTTGTTTGTGCTACAGGGATCGCGACGTCGACAGTTGTTGCAGAGAAAACAATGGACTTTCTGCATGAACATGGATTAGATGCCAACTATACGCAAACAAATGTGGCTTCGTTGCCAGAATACGATCAAAAAGATGCGGATCTTATTGTCGCAACAACGAACGTTCCGTATGAAACCGAAATTCCGGTTATTCGAGCTTTGCCACTTATTACTGGAATTGGTGCAGATAAAGTGCTGGAAGATATTAAAAAGCATATTGAAGAATAGAGGGAGAAAGCATGTCGGAACTCGCCGATCAACTAAATAAAATTGTTCAATATATATTAGGTATGGGTGCAACAGTCATGTTACCACTCTTCCTCTTCATACTTGCCCTTTGTTTTAGAGTGAAATGGACAAAGGCTTTACGCTCGGCATTAACTGTTGGGATCGGTTTTGTTGGCATTAATGCTGTTATGACGATTTTATCAGATAATGTTGGCCCCGCAGCTAAGGTTATGGTTAAACACATCGGTCTGAGTCTACCCAATGCAGACTTGGGATGGCCGGCACTATCCGCGATCACTTGGGGGCTTCCCATTGCGCCTTTCGTCATCGTGATGACAATTGTCATTAATATTATTATGTTGGGGATGAAGTGGACTAAAACTGTTGATGTTGATCTTTGGAACTACTGGCACTTTGCACTTGCAGGAACATTGGTTTACTACGTGACGGGCAATTTCTGGTTGGGAATACTTGCAGCTGCAGTGATTACGGTGATTGTCTTTAAACTGGCTGACTGGGCAGCACCATTAGGCGAAAAATATTTTGGCCTTGAGGGCATTTCATTGCCAACCGTTTCATCAATTACTTTTTGGCCCATAGGCTTACTGGGAAACTGGGTTATTGATCATATTCCTGGCTTAAACAAAATCCATATTAACCCTCAGACAATTCAGAAGCGCTTTGGTATCATGGGTGAACCAATGATGATTGGAACCCTTCTCGGGATTCTGCTTGGTGTGTTAGCTGGTTATGATGTTCGTGGCATACTCCAAATTGGTGTTAATTTAGGCGCCGTCATGTTTATCTTGCCGCGGATGGTCCGAATCCTGATGGAAGGCTTGATGCCTATTTCTGAAGCGGTTAAAGATTGGCTGAATAAGCACGTCAAAAATAGCGGAGAGCTATACATCGGATTAGACATTGCTGTGGCAATTGGTAATCCTGCAGTCATTTCTACCGGATTGATTCTGACCCCAATTGCAGTTGTGCTTGCTTTCTTCTTGCCAGGTAATGGCACAATGCCGCTGGCTGATTTAGCGAATTTGGCCGTTTTCGCTTCCATGATCGTTTTAGCAACTAAAGGAGATGTTTTCCGTTCGCTTCTTATTGGGATACCATGTCTAATTGCAGATCTATATATTTCCTCAGCATTAGCAGGGACAATTACGAAGATGGCGCAAAACGTCAATTATTCTGGCGCTAAAAATTCGGCCGTAACGAGCTTTCTTGATGGTGGGAATCCACTACGATATTGGTTAGTTAAGATCTTTGAGTTTAATCCTGTTGCACTCGGCTTGATCCCGGTAATTGGGTTGATTATTTGGTGGTTATACCGAGTGACAAAGAAATCGGTCTTTGGTGAGGCAGATAGTCTTGACGAATCTAACAATTGATGTTGGTACCACTAACACCAAAGTCTCACTTTGGTCAGAGCAAACGAACATTCAGCCCATTCAGCAAGTAAAGTTTGCAACGCCTAAGAATAAAGTGGATGATTTTGTCGACTTTGACACTGAAAAATTATTGAAACAACTTATGAATTCAATTCGGCAACTAGTAAAAGCGGCACCAGATACGATTCAAATGATTTCGGTCGCGAGTGTTGGCGAGTCCGGTGTTTTGATCAATGAACTTGGTCAATTGGCGTCTCCTATGATTGCTTGGTATGACAATCGTTCTGAAGAAATTATTAACAGGTTATCCTCGCAGGAAAAAAAGACCATATATGAGGTAGTCGGTTTGCCACCGCACGCGCACTATTCTGCCAGCAAAATCAAGTGGCTGCTTGAGCATAGTGTTGATGCAAACCGACGATATACGTGGTTATGCATTCCGGATCTCCTCGTTTATCAATTGACAGGTGTTAGGGCTACAGAATATTCAATTGCAAGCCGCACGATGGTCTTTGATATTCAGAAAAAGCATTGGTCGAGTCGAGTTAAAAAAATTTTCGGAATTGAAAATGTTGATTTCCCCCAGCCTTATCCATCGGGTACCAAGATTGCAACCTTGAAGCCTGCTATCGCAACAACACTTGGTCTATCTGATCAGGTGGCAGTTACAATTGCAGGGCATGATCATATGGTCGGTTCGGTCTCAAGTGGACAAACAACGCATGAACTTCTTGATTCTACGGGAACTACCGAGGGAATACTACTGCTTTCAGATACGTTAGAAAAAAAAGCAACCCAAGAGGCAGAAGGGATCGCATACGGCGTTTATTTAGATCCAAATCTATATACAATTTTTACAGCATTGCCATCAGCTGGTTCTGTCATTCAATGGTTTCAAGAGCGTCACCAACTAACTAGCCGACGTTTTATGGCATTGGCCGATTCAGCTTATAAGCGCTACTTAGCTGAGGAGTTGCCCACTGAAGCGATCAACTTTGTGATTCCGCATTTCAGTGGTAGTGGTAGTCCGAAAAAATCAACACAGACAAAAGGACTTTGGTATGGTCTTGCGAATCAAATTGACCAAGAGGCGTTGATATTTGGACTGTTTTTAGGGTTATCGTTTGAGTTAAAGCATGCGGTTGAATGTTTAACCAATCAACGGTTGCAAACTATAAAAGTTATTGGACCTGCAATCAAAGATCCTCTTTGGCTCCAATTAAAAGCTGATTTGCTGGATGCAGATGTCTTGGCAATGGCAACACCTGAAGCAGTTTCACGAGGGGCAAATATGATCGCCCAGACGACTTCTGAGAAAAATCGTCTGCTCGCTCAACCACCCAGTCATCGATTCTCTCCGCGGACAACGCCGTTAGTTCGCACGCTTCTTGATGTTTATGAGCATCAATATAAACCACTTTACGATGCTAAAGTCAGATTTGAGCTGAAATAGCACTAAAACAAGAATTTTAGTGAAACTAAATGTACGACATGCATCGTATTATAGGTATACGTTTCCCAAAGATAGCCTCAATAGGAGCGGCCTTGATATCCCGATATATCCGGGATTGTCGAGGCCTTTTTTAAACTGTGTCACTTGCACGGGGAGAAGAAAAGATCACATATGAACAGGATCGCTTTCGTTTACGCGTCAGTCGGCAATTGCATGAACCTTCATGCAATTTATTGACGTACTCAAGTAAGCGCTTTCTATTAGGATTAAGGATGTAAAGAAAGGAAGTAAAAATGATGGATTTAGTTAATGGATATACACTTATGAACTACGCCAAACGCAACCAGCTTGTCTTACCAGCATTTAATACCACAAATTATGAAATGACGCTTGCGATTGTTAAAGCTTTTGATGCAATGAAATTGGGTGGCTATATTCAAATTTCTTCACATAACTTAAAATTATCCAATCCCGAAATTGTGGCGAACATGACGCGAGAAGTGATGGAAAGGGAAGACGTTTCGACACCGATGGGTTTGCACTTGGATCATGGTAAGAGCTTTGAAGATGTCAAACTCTGTATTGACGCAGGTTTTACCTCTATCATGGTTGATGCTTCTGAGCTGCCATTCGAAGAAAATATCAAAGAAGTCAAGCGGGCGACGGATTACGCACATTACTTTGGCGTTCCGGTCGAGGCAGAGCTTGGGGGGATTCGAGGCAAGGAAGACGATCACGTGTCAGATATTAATGCCAAAACCCATCCGGAAGATGTCCTTAGTTTCGTTGAAAAAACTGGATGCGATACGCTCGCCGTCGCAGTTGGCAATGTCCATGGACTTGATTTGTCGCCGAACCTTGATTTTCCATTATTGCAAAAGATTGCGGCAATTTCGCCTGTCCCATTGGTACTGCACGGGGGATCCGGTATTCCATTTGATCAAGTGCGCCGTGCAAAGAAGCATCATCTAATCAAGATTAATTATGGATCAGACTTACGCAAAGCCTATATTAAAACGTTTGGTCAAGCATATGATGAGAACCACAATGAATTCAATCTTTATGGGGTGGCCACTAAAGGCATCCAAAACGTTATCGAGACTGCCAAAACCATCATCAAAGAAGTTAATGGCGAGAAAGTTGGGGCTTTATAGGTAAAGGAAGGTGAGCAGCGTGTTGAATAGTCGGGAAGCAGAAATGCTAAAGGATTTTTATCGGCACGCCCCGAAAACTTTAACCTCGAATTATTTTGTTCAAAAGTATCAAGTCAGTGTGCGCACGGTTCAAACTGATATCAAGAAAATTCGAATAAAGCTAGCTGAAAATGAAAGCGCCGCTCTAATCTCTAAGCGCTCTTTAGGTTCTCGATTGATTGTTAAAGATGTTCCGGCTTTTGAAAGTGAATTTTTACGCCCTCACAGCACATCTCATTTAGATCAGTCGGGCAGAGTCAAGCGACTTTGTCGGTTGCTACTGCAACAAAAGCGACCATTATCAAAAACTCAGATTGAAAATCGTCTATTCGTTTCTGGATCTACTTTGACAGCTGATTTAAACAAAATGGCAGGTATAATCGAACCGTTTGAACTGAAGATTAATCGAGATTCCCAAAATGGCATTCAAGTGATTGGTACAGAGAGAAACATGCGGCGTTGTCTTTCCAAGATGGGTTTGTACGAAAACGAGCATTATGTTACGCAAGCACCTTATCGGCAAGATATTGAACGGATTCTGGTTAACGTTCTGATGGCACATCATTACCATATTTCCGACACATTATTCCAAAACTTGATTGTTCACATTGAAGTATCCATTCAGCGGATTCAAAAAGGCTTTTCGTTGAACACAGCAAAACCTCACCTTCTGCACTATTTTGCTGATGAGGTTGAAGTGGCAAAAGAAATCTTTGCCGGATTAGAGAAAAGATTTGGTTTTCAAGCTTCTGACGGAGAGTTGCTTAACTTGGCGATTTATCTGCGAGGTAAGAGTGATTATCAGAATGACGATTATGTTCCGTCAGATATAAACCAATTCATTGTGAGCGCCCTCGAGGACATTAAAGAAAAGTTTGACGTGGATTTTACGCAAGAAATTGATTTACGCATTTCTTTAGCGTTACATCTCATGCCGCTCATCACGCGAATGAAATTCGATATTCAAAACAGCAACGTTTTACTAGATCAAATTCGCAAATCATTTCCATTAGCTTTCGACATAGCTGCTTATATGGGTCTTTTGATTCAGCAAAAAGTTGGCAAAAAGGTTGAAGAAAGTGAAATCTCCTATCTGGCTATTTATTTTAACCAATACTTGATTAGATACAACGATCTTTCTGGATCACAGAAAGTGTTGGTTGTCACCAGTTTAAAACGCAGTGAGAGTGTTTTGTTGCGGCAGCGCTTTGCAACGTGGTTCAACAACGAAATCTCGGTACTCACAATGGTTAGTGTCACCGACTTATCAGATACATCTATTGAGGACTATGATGTGATTTTTACAACTGAGCAAACGGATTTGACTGATGCACTCGGCGCGATTCTAATTAGTTATTATCCAGCTGAAAACGAATATTCGAAAATTAAA
>NZ_JBVAYD010000060.1:0-2078 GCF_055413445.1 Lacticaseibacillus sp. 22
ATTAGTTCGATTATCGGTGAAGCCTCTGAAAGTATTTCTCTAGAAAAACAAATGGGCACATTAGACCAACTCCTGCTAAGACCAGCTGGACTTGAGTTAGTTCTCACTGTAAAAACAACCGTTTGGATCATCATTAACTTCATTAAAGTTTTCATCGTCCTTGCATTTATTGCCTTCATATTTCACTTGAACATAGGATTTCATATCGGGCTACTACCGATCTTTTTCATTACTTGCATTGGAATTTTTGGCTTCTCCTTACTGCTCGCCGCTTTAACACTGAAGTATACAAAAACCGCCTCTTTTCAGTCGGTTATTTCGTATCTCCTATTATTTTTAACAGGTTCAATTTTCCCATTAACGCAATTACCTGAGTTTGTTCAGATTTCTGGAAGAATGTTGCCGATTACCCTTGGGATCGATCTCTCAAAGCAATTAATCAACCAGCACAGCGTTTCAATAAACACTTTCTTGCTGCTCTGTGTTCAGTCCCTTATTTACGTGTATGTAGGCCATCTCGCTTTTCAAAGAATTTATCGATCCAGTAAGAAGTCTGGTATTGACAATTCTTACTGAGATGATTGGTCGTACTATAGATGAGGGCGAACTCCTTCTACTGCTATCGTATTTGTTTTACAATTAGCATTCTGGTACGAATGGATTCGCGCCTTTCTACTGCAATGCTTATTGATCTTGAAAGGACTGGTCATCACGGCTTATTTAAGAACGATTTTGCAACTACTCATGGCCTTAATCTTTGCTGTACAGATTTTAGTGACAATCAGCGCCTGGCTTTGGTCGATGACAACAATTTGGCAGCGTCTTAGCTTAGCTTGCTGCGCCCTCATTTTGGGCAGTTGCCAGCTTGTCTTGATGTATGGTTTTGGGTATCTAGCCGATATGAACATCCCCATTGCTTGGTGGACTTGGTTCGTTTTGATGGGTACCGGCGTATGTTTCATCGCAACAATTGCAGGCATCTATCACCGCCCACGTTCAGCACCAAATAAGCCTGCCAAATGATCGAATGGTAATCAGCAAACATTTCAGATAAACGTTGTGAAATGGCCATTAAACGTCATTTCAGGCGAAACTTTAACGATTATTGCCGAATTCGTGACGTTTAAATAAACTTTCATCAAAAGCAAGCAGAATGGGGCAGATTTATTGTACGGGAGGAACTGTAGTCGACTGTACTTAAAGCCTCCCTTATATGTTGGTTTTGGTCGAATTAATTATACGACGCAGAAACCTTTGCGTCTTTTTTAATGCCGAAAAGTCCCGATTTCTCGGGACTTCTACGGATATTTAACTTTCACTCTTTAGATGTTGTCATATTTAGACATCATCTGCTTGTAAATAAGTAGGCGACGAAAGAGATTCTGGCGTTTTTCTCTTTTTAATAATTATTGCCAATGTGATAGCCAAAACAGCATAAATAAGAATTGAAACGCCGCTACGTTCTATACCGAAAGAACCCCCTGTTAACATTTGAGATGTCGTCTTATTCATTGATTTGAAAACAAGCCCTATGTTTGGCAACCCGGAAACTGTAGTCCCAAAAATAGTTCCTTCAAAAAAATTCCATGCAGCATGTACAGCGCCGCACATTAGAATGTTATGATTAATAATTCGCAATTCAGACATCACAACTCCAAATAGAAATAGGCCCATTGCAGAATACCAATCGAAGTGTGGATTAGCAATATGTAAAGAAGAAAAAAGAATTGAGTTTATAATAACTGCTAATACAGGACGTTTTTCTTTTATCCAGTAGCCCATTACATAGCCTCGGCACAGAAGTTCTTCAAACATTGACTGTATGCTAAAGCCAAAGAGAAATAAAGGAAGCCAAATGAGGTTAGAGACATCGAAAACGATATGTATATCGTATCCACCCAAAGTGACAATCAATCCCCAGACTAGCAAGAACAGGAAAAGGCCAAAAACCCAGCCTTTCAGATAACTTCTGATCGGTTTTCTTCCTCGGAATGGAACTAAAATGACGTCATCATGGTAGTAAAACCACATGCTTAAAATGCCGATCAGTTCTGTATATAGAAATAATAGCTGATATT
>NZ_JBVAYD010000061.1:0-1695 GCF_055413445.1 Lacticaseibacillus sp. 22
CAAAAGATACTAGACAGGTTCTTAGTAGTTTACATGACGAGCCGCATGTTTGAGTAGTAATGGTGCTAATAACGTTGTTAGGATAATGGCAGTGATAATTGCCGAATAGTAATCATCACTGATTAGTTTGGATTGGTAGCCTATTTGAGCGATAATCAAGGCCATTTCCCCACGCGAGACCATCCCCGCACCAACGAGGTAAGCTTCATTCGAACTGAATCCGGCCCATTTAGCCCCACTTCCCGCTCCTAATAGTTTTGTCAGTGTTGCCACAATCGTCAATACGATAATTAATAACAAATCGTGTTCTATGCCAGCTAGTGACATATTTAAACCAATTGAAACGAAGAATACAGGAATGAAAATCGCATAACCGATTGGTTCGATACTTTGATCAACTTCATGAGCTACATGAGTTTGTGCAATCGCAATTCCTGCAAAAAAGGCCCCAATTACTGCACTCAGTCCAATCAGATCTGCAATATATGCCATACCAAAACACAAAATCATCGCCATTATAGTAGGTCCCACTGGATTCAATAATTTGGTGCCTAGTCTAGCGAGGAGAGGGGCGATAAAACGCATCACGAAATAAATTGCGGCAAAGTAAATTAGCTGCTCTAAAAAAGTCAGAGCTAGCGGTATCTGGGTATCCGTACCAGCCTTTGTACCTATTAAACTGACCATAATGCTAAGTAAAACGACAGCTAGCACATCGTCAACCACCGCGGCACCGAGGACTGTTGAACCGCTCTTACTATCAAGTAAATTTAGTTCTTTCATGACAGCAACTGAAATTGAAACCGACGTTGCGGCAAAAATAACGCTCAAAAACAAGCTTTCAAATTGTGTCAAGCCAAAAACAATACCAACTGGATAGATCAGTACCATCGGAATCAAAACTCCTAACAACGCGACAATTATGCTAGGACGCAAATATTTTTTAAGCAATGTAAGATCACTCTCAAGTCCGGCGATAAACATTAAGATGATAACCCCAATCTCTGAAAAAATATGGATGAAATCATTGGCGTGAACCCAATTCAACAACGCAGGACCAAGAATAATTCCAACAAATAATTGACCGATCACTGCTGGGATACCAACCCTAGAGGCTAGATGGCCAAATAGACTAGTTGCAATCAAGATGATCACCAAGGTACCTAAAAATTCCAAACAAAAACCTCCTCATACAAAAAACGTAAACCCAGATACCTCTTACACACCCCTGAAAGAGAACACCTTGAGCTTACGTCAACCGATTTATTTATTCATATTTTAATAATACTTCTTATATGCTAGCAAACTAATCAAAAATATTCAAGTAACGATAAGTTGTCACATTTAGTTACTTATTCGAAACACAGACACCGCCAACTTTAAAAGTGATTTCTGAATTTTCTTTACCTATTTTAAATATCTGGATCGTTTTCTCCAGCTATAAATCATGCTGGATACATAACCGAGCTAAAAAGACACCGTAGGTATATTATCAGGTCCAAGGAATCCAAACTAGCAGCGACCAAAACATCATTGATTTCTTGTTTGAGGCTGGTGTAATTCTTCTTTTCTATGATGAACCTTAAAAGGATCTGGTGCAAACAGTCTGAGAGATGACCATCTAACCAGCTATTGATCCTATGTTGAAGGTTATGCAGCTAACAATGCTTCTAAGAACCTGTCTAGTATCTTTTA
>NZ_JBVAYD010000062.1:0-1654 GCF_055413445.1 Lacticaseibacillus sp. 22
CTTTGTTCTTTGAAAACTGGATATCATTGTTGTAAATGTTTTAAATTGCCGAGAACACAGCGTATTTGTATGAGTTTCTAATAATAGAAATTCGCATCGCATAACCGCTGACGCAAGTCAGTACAGGTTAAGTTACAAAGGGCGCACGGTGGATGCCTTGGCACTAGGAGCCGATGAAGGACGGAACTAATACCGATATGCTTCGGGGAGCTATAAGTAAGCTTTGATCCGGAGATTTCCGAATGGGGGAACCCAGTACACATCAGTGTATTGCCTGCAAGTGAATACATAGCTTGTTGGCGGCAGACGCGGGGAACTGAAACATCTCAGTACCCGCAGGAAGAGAAAGAAAACTCGATTCCCATAGTAGCGGCGAGCGAAGTGGGAAGAGCCCAAACCGAGAAGCTTGCTTCTCGGGGTTGTAGGACTGGACATTGGAGTTACCAAAGTTCGACGTAGTCGAAGTCAGCTGGAAAGCTGCGCCATAGAAGGTGAAAGCCCTGTAAACGAAACGGCGGACTCTCCGTCCAGGATCCTGAGTACGGCGGAACACGTGAAATTCCGTCGGAATCCGGGAGGACCATCTCCCAAGGCTAAATACTCCCTAGTGACCGATAGTGAACCAGTACCGTGAGGGAAAGGTGAAAAGCACCCCGGAAGGGGAGTGAAACAGTTCCTGAAACCGTGTGCCTACAATTAGTCAAAGCCCGTTAACGGGTAATGGCGTGCCTTTTGTAGAATGAACCGGCGAGTTACGTTTGCCTGCGAGGTTAAGATGAAAAGTCGGAGCCGGAGCGAAAGCGAGTCTGAACAGGGCGCTTCAGTAGGTAGATGTAGACCCGAAACCAAGTGACCTACCCATGACCAGGTTGAAGGTGTGGTGAAACACACTGGAGGACCGAACCCATGTATGTTGAAAAATGCTGGGATGAGTTGTGGGTAGCGGTGAAATTCCAAACGAACTTGGAGATAGCTGGTTCTCTCCGAAATAGCTTTAGGGTTAGCCTCGGAGGATGGATCATGGAGGTAGAGCACTGTTTGAACTAGGGGCCCGTCAAGGGTTACTGAATTCAGATAAACTCCGAATACCATTGATCTTACTCCGGGAGTCAGACAGTGAGCGATAAGGTCCATTGTCGAAAGGGGAACAGCCCAGATCACCAGTTAAGGTCCCTAAATTTATGCTAAGTGGAAAAGGATGTGGCGTTGCACAGACAACTAGGATGTTGGCTCAGAAGCAGCCACCATTTAAAGAGTGCGTAATAGCTCACTAGTCGAGTGGCACTGCGCCGAAAATATACCGGGGCTAAGCATAATACCGAAACTGTGGGTGCACCCGTCAGGGTGCGCGGTAGGAGAGCGTTCTAAGGGCGTTGAAGGTCGATCGTGAGGACGGCTGGAGCGCTTAGAAGTGAGAATGCCGGCATGAGTAGCGAAAGATCAGTGAGAATCTGATCCACCGTATGACTAAGGTTTCCTGGGGAAGGCTCGTCCTCCCAGGGTTAGTCGGGATCTAAGGCGAGGCCGCAAGGCGTAGTCGATGACAAGCAGGTTGAGATTCCTGCACTAGTTTATTTTGTTTAAGCGATGGAGGGACGCAGGAGGCTAAGGAAAGCGCACGGCTGGAAAAGTGCGTCCAAGCAGTAAGTCCGGT
>NZ_JBVAYD010000063.1:0-1577 GCF_055413445.1 Lacticaseibacillus sp. 22
CATGGCGTAAAGTTTAAGTGGGTGATATCTGAGCAAACAAAAAGGGAGCGAATCCCTTCGTGCTAGAATGTTAATTGCAAGAAAAACACGATAGCAGTAGGAGGAATTCGCTCTTGTCACCTATAGTACAACAAATCATTTTAGAAATGTTGAAAGAAATTGATGAATCTGTCATGGAGATGGTCGCGGGCAAGCTGGATTTAAGTCAATTCATTTTAACCAATCAGGAAAACTTTCGTGAGCACCTCTGCCAGTTAGTTGGGCAGGCACTGGAACAAGTGGACCAAGCTATTATGGACAGTGCTTACCGCCGTCGATTCTATAGCGTCAAAGATAAGCGGGAACGCACTTACTTGGCATCCATTGGCTCACTGGTTTTCACCCGACGTTATTATCAAGATAAACGGACTGGCGAGCGTGTCTTCTTGCTTGATGAACTCGTTGGTATTGAGAAGCGTAGCCGACTTTCGCTCGACCTCAAAGCTAAGCTGCTGGAAGATGCCGCCCAAATGTCTTACAAGCAATCAGGAGATCGTAACGGCGGGGGTACAAAACCATCGAAGAGCACCGTCATGCATGTTGTTCATAGAGACGGGAAGGCCATCAGCGCTTTGGATCAGTTAAAGGATCAACCAATGCCCGTACCGGAAACATTATTTGTCGAAGCCGATGAAGATCATGTCCCCCATCAGGACGGCACCAATCATTTCTTGAAAATGGTTTATGTACATGAAGGTTATCGGTCTGTGGGTAAGAAGTTTCAGTTGATTAGGCCATTTTATATTACCGGTGAATACCCGGGAACAGCTGGTACTGAAGAAATCTGGCAAACCACGCTTGATTGCATCATGAAACAATATGGCGGTCAGATGCCCAAACGCTTTTTTCTGGCCGGTGATGGTGCCAGTTGGATCAAAACCGGGGCCGATTTTCTACCCAACTGCACGGTGGTCTACGATAAATTTCACCTACGTAAAGCGTGCAAACAAGCGGCAATTGGCGTACCCGGTAATCTGGGCGATATTCTCATGCATTGGGCGTTACAAGGGCACTCAAGCTATCTAAATGATTATTTCCGTGTTCGGCTCAATGACCCTCAGTTACGGTCGTCAGAACGCAAAGCTGTCCGACAAGCACGAACGCTCATTCACAAGAATTGGAAACAAATTCAGGCCAACAATGATCCAGACTTTCACGGGACATCAGCTGAAGGTCATATTAGTCATATGCTTTCAGAGCGCTTCAGTTCGCGGCCAATGGGCTGGTCACAAACTGGCACAGACAATTTATCACAGACGCGGGTATACGTGCTTAAGGGCGGAAACGTTTTTGAGCGGTTAGAAGCCGAAGCCAAGGAACGTCACCAAACAAAGATTGATATTCGCGTTGATGATCGTATTAAGATTCAGTTTAAATCAGCAGCCACGAAATACTCACAAGCGGCGCAAGCAGCGTTTGTAGAACTCGCTAGTGGGAAACATCGCGGCTGGCAATACGGTATCACACATCAGTTGTAAGTTGAAAAAGCATTCTAGCAAAAAGTTTACAAGTTAAACCCACAAAAAGTTGACGCCGTC
>NZ_JBVAYD010000064.1:0-1569 GCF_055413445.1 Lacticaseibacillus sp. 22
TTAGTGGCTGGTGAATTAGGCAACATTCCGGCTACCTGAAACGTGAATTTGATAGTGAATTAAGATGGATTCCTGCTTATATTTTACAAAAATCAAAATTGGTCCATTAAAAAGCCTTAATAGCATCTTTAGATTGGCTAGATTGATCGCAATATCAATCGTCACTGCGATGCTGGCTACCGTTTTAGTCCGCACCAATGAAAGGCCCAAAGGGCCTTTCATGAAGGCAAAACCGCGTTCAATTTTCCCGCGCCGCTTCTCTGCGTCACGATCAATTTGCCGCTGCTTAGCATCCATCTTTTTAGGCTTACGTCCTAAACGTGGTCCCGACAACCTAATGCCTAGTCGTTGACAGAGCTGACGATTCTCGCGGGTACGATAAAGTGTGTCAGCTAAGATTTCATCGGGATAATAACCATGCACGTCGAAATAATGATCGATGGTTGTTGCTAAATCTTGGCTTTCATTGAACGCCTTAAAATCAAATCGTTCGATATCGATCATGCCATCGGCAATTGAAGCATCAATTTTGGGACCAAATTCGGTTCGTTGTTTGGCTTTACCACGGTTAATCGGGCGAATCCACGGTTGTGCCAAGCTAACAATCCGTCCTGGGACCCGATGGGTCCGATTTTCATACATGAACATTTGCTGGTCAAAAAGTTCACGAATCACAGCCAATCGTTTGGTTTGCCTTTCGTTAAGAGAGGCACCGTGGGCCAACAGCACATCGATATAACGTAGATCACGTCGGACATACTGGAGCTGTACTTTGATCTGCTTGCGTGTTTCCTTAGCCCAACGCCGCGGTTTTCTAGCAAAAGCGGTCCACTTAGCTTTTGCTTCACGTTTGTAGGTTCGTGGAGGCTTGATTTGCAACTGATGAGCCATGTCTAATAACATTTCTTCTAGATTGAGCCGAGCTTGATTTAGCAGCGAAGTATCTTGTGGAAAACGAATTTCAATTGGCACCGCAGTAGCGTCTGTGATCAAGACACGGAGCTCATCATCTGGCAATAAGCTTTGAATTTGTTCGCGCAAGGTATCACTGATGATATTTCGCACTAGTTCCGTTATTTGACCCATGCGTCGTCTAAAATAAACCAAGGTTGAGTGGTTGAACGGCAGGTCGGTTGTGTAGGTGTCTAGCCCGATAAAGTACTGGTAAGCCGGGGTATCACGAATAGCGGTAACGACCGAACGGTCGGTTAGATGTTCTGCTTGCTTGATCAAACTGGCACCGTAAAGCAGACGAAAGGGTTTAGCAGCGCGCCCACCCATCTCAGTAAAAAGAAGTTGATAGGCTTCATCGAGCTGTTGCCACGGGAGCATGTCGGCTAATTGAACCCACTCATTGTCGGAAGAGAGTGGCACACCAAGGCCGTTGTTAAAGGATTGAAATGACAATTGGGTAGCACGATGTCGATAAGCCATGATGGTTTCCTCCAGGAAAAATAAAAAGTGCAAGGAAAACAGGCGTTAGCCCATGTTTACTTTGCACTAATTATAATCTTTACTATTCTTTGATGCCAATAAAGCTTGCAGTTATGCTGCTTTCACCAGCCACTA
>NZ_JBVAYD010000065.1:0-1433 GCF_055413445.1 Lacticaseibacillus sp. 22
GTGGGGTATTTTTATGACTAAATATTCAAGTGAGTTCAAGGTGAAGGTTGTACAGGAGTATCTTTCTGGACGGGTTTCCTATAACAGCCTTTGCACTAAATACAGTATCCCGTCAACGAAACCAGTCCGAGAGTGGGTTAAGCAAGCCCAAGTCCATGGACTTGAATCTCTTCAGCGAAAGCATACGAAGACATTTTATTCTCTGGAACAGAAGCTGGCCGTGGTAGACTATTACCAAACCAGTGGTGCGGGTGTGGTATCTGCGGCTGCTCATTTCGGGATCAATGCCTCGCAGGTGGCTGTCTGGATGAAGATCTTCAAGACTGAGGGAGTGGCTGGGTTGCGTCCGAAACCGCGAGGAAGGCGGTCTACAGTGAAACATAAGAAACCCAAACAAGTTAAGAAGCTTGAGCTTAGTGAGAAGGAAGCTTACCAGCAAGAGATCCTGAAATTACGCGGCGAGTTATACCATACGCGAATGGAGCGTGACTTTTTAAAAAAATTAGGGGCCGTATCGAAGAACAATCTGCCGCCCAAAAAACAGCAGTAGTTGACGCGTTACGGCATGACTATCCATTGAAGGAATTATTGGCATTGGCACAGTTGCCTCGGGCTACTTTCTATGACCGCTTGCACCGCAAGAATAAGCCGGATAAATATGCCGCCTTGAAGGTATTTATCAAGAAGACCTTCCATGACTCATATGAGACCTATGGCTATCGCCGTATTCATGTGATGGCACGAAAAGCCGGCTTTAAATGCTCACCCAATACAATTCTACGGTTAATGGGGCAATTGAATCTTAGTGTCACACTGTATTCTCGCCATACTAGCGGCTATCACTCCTATAAGGGAAAAGTAGGCACCGTGAACGACAACCTGTTACACCAACAATTCGATGCCCAGGAGCCCTTCGCTGTCCTGCACACCGACGTAACGCAAGTCAGACTGCTTGACCACAGCTGGGGCTATATCTCGGCCATCATTGACGAGGCCAGTCGAGAGGTTATTACAGTCATTGTGCGCAACTCTGCGAACAAAGAACAACTCCACCTAACGCTTGACGATTTGGCCAAGAAACTCCCCGCTGGCGTCACACCCATCATGCACTCTGACCAAGGGTGGCAATACCAAACCCGTGAATACCAGTCTCAGGTGCACGCCATGGGCATCGTTCCCAGCATGTCTCGTAAAGGTAATTGCCATGATAACGCACCAATGGAAAGCTTCTTCAACCTACTCAAACGAGAACGGCTCAATCGGCAACCAATCAAGGATCTTGAGGAACTGAAGCAAATCGTAGATCATTACGTCACGTGGTTTAATCATGACCGTATTTCACTCAATAAAAATGGCCTGACCCCGATTGAATATCGGAATCAGACCGCTGCGTAACTAATTTTCCAACTGTCTAACTTTTTTGTTGCACTTCA
>NZ_JBVAYD010000066.1:0-1404 GCF_055413445.1 Lacticaseibacillus sp. 22
CCAGTTTGCGCTTTACTTGGTTAAGTCCTCGACCGATTAGTACTGGTCCGCTCCATGCATCGCTGCACTTCCACTTCCAGCCTATCTACCTGATCATCTTTCAGGGGTCTTACTTCCATATAGGAATGGGAAATCTCATCTCGAGGGGGGCTTCACACTTAGATGCTTTCAGCGTTTATCCCTTCCGTTCATAGCTACCCAGCGATGCGCCTGGCGGCACAACTGGTACACCAGCGGAACGTCCATCCCGGTCCTCTCGTACTAAGGACAGCTCCTCTCAAATTTCCTGCGCCCGCGACGGATAGGGACCGAACTGTCTCACGACGTTCTGAACCCAGCTCGCGTACCGCTTTAATGGGCGAACAGCCCAACCCTTGGGACCGACTACAGCCCCAGGATGCGATGAGCCGACATCGAGGTGCCAAACCTCCCCGTCGATGTGGACTCTTGGGGGAGATAAGCCTGTTATCCCCAGGGTAGCTTTTATCCGTTGAGCGATGGCCCTTCCATACGGAACCACCGGATCACTAAGCCCGACTTTCGTCCCTGCTCGACTTGTCAGTCTCGCAGTCAAGCTCCCTTCTACCTTTACACTCTGCGAATGATTTCCAACCATTCTGAGGGAACCTTTGGGCGCCTCCGTTACATTTTAGGAGGCGACCGCCCCAGTCAAACTGCCTACCTGACACTGTCTCCCGCCACGATTAGTGGCGCGGGTTAGAGTGTTCATACAGCTAGGGTAGTATCCCACCAATGCCTCCATCGAAACTAGCGTTCCGATCTCTACGGCTCCTACCTATCCTGTACAAGCGGTACCAACACTCAATATCAAGCTACAGTAAAGCTCCATGGGGTCTTTCCGTCCTGTCGCGGGTAACCCGCATCTTCACGGGTACTATAATTTCACCGAGTCTCTCGTTGAGACAGTGCCCAAATCATTACGCCTTTCGTGCGGGTCGGAACTTACCCGACAAGGAATTTCGCTACCTTAGGACCGTTATAGTTACGGCCGCCGTTTACTGGGGCTTCAATTCTGGGCTTCGCTTGCGCTAACTCATCCTCTTAACCTTCCAGCACCGGGCAGGCGTCAGCCCCTATACATCATCTTACGATTTAGCAGAGACCTGTGTTTTTGATAAACAGTTGTTTGGGCCTATTCACTGCGGCTGACCTTGCGGTCAGCACCCCTTCTTCCGAAGTTACGGGGTCATTTTGCCGAGTTCCTTAACGAGAGTTCGCTCGCTCACCTGAGGATACTCTCCTCGACTACCTGTGTCGGTTTGCGGTACGGGTAGTTTATTTCTCACTAGAAGCTTTTCTTGGCAGTGTGACATCAGGAACTTCGCTACTTTAATTTCGCTCCCCATCACAGCTTGTCCTTAAGGCGGCAAGCATTTCACTCGC
>NZ_JBVAYD010000067.1:0-1282 GCF_055413445.1 Lacticaseibacillus sp. 22
TTATAATGAAAGAAATAATTCAACACGCGGAGGAGATTAGCATGCTGAAATACGGCATCATCGGGGGTAATGAGAATGCATTGGAATTCATTGACGCCGCAGACATTTCAGAAAAGTGGCAATTAACTACAGCGTTCACAGAAACAACGCGAGAAATGGCAGCAATCAGGGAAAAGCATCCGGAAACGGTCTTTTTTTCCGATCTTAATGCGTTTTTCCAAAGCCGGCATTTTACAACTGTCTTCATCAGTTCAAGCTCGCCTAATATGCGCCATTTTCCCCAAATTAAACAGGCAATCATGGCCGGGAAAAATGTCATTGTTCAACCGCCGGCGCTCACGAACCCGACTGAATTCAAAGAAGCCGAACAGTTACTTCGCACTCATCCAGAAGTACACTTTTTTGAGGCCGTGTATCCATTGCACATGCCTAATTTTCAAAACATCCTGACTGCGGTGCGCAAACTGCCTGCCATCCAAGGAGCAACATTTACGGCTATGCAGGAATTTCCCGGTTATGATGATGTTTTGGCTGGCAAGCGGCTTCAAGGGTTTACCCCCGAGTCAGCAGGAGGTGCCCTGCAAATGCTGGGCTTGTATCCTTTGTACGCTGCGTTTTCGCTTTTTGGCCACCCGAGTAACGGAAACTATTTCGCCACCGCCATCAACACTGGTGCAGACGGGCTTGGCACCATTTTCTTAACTTATCCGGCGTTTAATATCACCATTCATATTGGTATCACCACCGACTCGTTTATGCCTTCTGAAATTTATGGTTTACGTGAAAAGATCGTCATCGACAACATCACCGAACTGCGGCTGATCAATCATTACGATGCAGATCATCAAAATCACTTGCTTAACACGATCACCTATGAAAATCGATTGACGGGTGAGGCACTTGCTTTTGCCGAAATACTAGAAACGCCGAACGATCCCCAAAATCGCCTTCGCTATCAAACATGGTTGGAACTGGCACGTGACGTGAACACGACCCTATTCCATTTACGAACATTAGTGGGGCTGAAGTTTCCAACTGATGTTTAAAGCTCAAAAGGCCTCCGGAGACACACCTCCAGAGGCCCTATTTTTTATTGCTAACGGTCAAACTGAGACGACCAGACTTCAACGCACGATTTTCTACCCAAATTATGCGTTATCTTTCACCCGCTGATCACCGATACCACTACTGATTTCTTCAGTGAATGGCAGGGGCTTCTTTTTTGCATCTTCTAACAACGCTTCCCATGCGTGCCAAACGTTTGCTTCAGAATAACGATCTG
>NZ_JBVAYD010000068.1:0-1126 GCF_055413445.1 Lacticaseibacillus sp. 22
TCCTCAATTTTCAAGTCAAGTGCAACGATGATAACGAATTCTTGATAGTGGTCTAGGCTGTTACGCCATGCATCGGTAGTAATCGCATGGGCGAAGATAGTTCAGAATACGTCTGGGACGATGGTTCAGTGCGGATTGGACTGCTTGAATTTCAACCAGGGTAACTGCTCTGAGGGACTTCCCTTTCGGGAAGAATTCCCTAAGCAGTCCATTGGCGTTCTCGTTTGTGCCACGCTCCCAAGGCGAGTACGGATGTGCGAAGTAAATCTGGGTTCCAACAATCTCTGATAACTTGGCAAACTCGGAACCATTGTCAAAAGTGATACTCTCAAATTCCTTGGCCCCGTAGTCGTCGATCGTGTCCTGCAAGGCTTTAAGGCAGGTGTCCGCATGATAGTCAGGAATCTTGACGATGATCTCAGTCCGGCTGTACCGTTCTGTGAGCGTCATTAATGCTGGCTCATCAGCTAAGCGAATACCTTTGACCAAGTCGCCTTCCCAATGTCCCACGCCTGTGCGGTCATTCACGGCCGCAGGACGCAACTCGATTGAGTCGCCGTATATCTTCTTATTCTTGCGCTTGTGGGCGTTCTTATAGCCTTTGATGCGGCGTCGGAGCTTCTTGGGAAGTGTCATGTTGTCTAGCGCAAGCAGCCCGGCGTCGATGTAGCGATACACAGTTGTCGTTGAAGGGCAAGCCTTGCCCTGGTCGCGATAGAAGTGTACGAAGCTATCAACGCTGTGTACGCGCGGCTTACGAGTAAGCTCCCTGGCGAGAGCCTTGAAGAACGCACGGCCGGTCTTAAGAAAGGCGTAGTGACCGGTTCTATCGCGTTTACGGTCGTGCATGGCTTGGGCAGTTTCCGCAAGATAGACTTGATGCGAGTGACGCTTCGAGTCGAGCTGAGTTACAGATCCACGCGTGATTTCTCGTGAGATTGTCGCTTTACTGCGATGAAGCTTCTGTGCAATCACGGTCGCGGTGTCACCAGCAGCCTGAAGGGCCTGAATTGTAGCACGGTCGCTAAAACTGAGTTGTTGGTAATGCTTGTGGGTGTTAGTCTGAGAGTGGGTCATGAAGATTCCTGCTTTCTTGTTTAGCTAGCACTAACAAGAATAGGTCTTC
>NZ_JBVAYD010000069.1:0-1090 GCF_055413445.1 Lacticaseibacillus sp. 22
TGATTTGATAATGCAGGCCACCCTGTTCGACCACAATAGAAATTGGTACAGAAAAAAGCTTAAGGAGGAGGTCGATATTTGCCAATGCAATCGCGCTATCCACCGTTACCACCAAGGACTCAGCCGTTCTGGTGTTCACTAAGTCAAGCCCAAGTGAACCTTTCAAGAAGGCAAACTTGCGCTCAATGGCACCCCGACGATTTTCCGCACTGACATCGGCTTTGCGCTGTTTCGGATCCACATGTTTGGGCTTTCGACCCAGCTTTGGCCCATTAAGTTTAATGCCTAGCTTCTTACACAGATTGATGTTATCTCGCGTGCGATAGAGAGTATCGACCAGCACCTCATCCGGATATTCACCCACTAGGTCAAAAGCATGGTCAAGCGTTACTTCAAGATCAGTGCTTTCGTTAAATGAATTGAAGTCGAAACGCTCTACATCAATCACGCCATCCAACATGGAACAGTCAATCTTGGCGCCAAACTCAACGGACTGCTTTGCCTTACCTCGCACGATTGGCCGGATATACGGCTGTTGAAGGCTAACGATGCGATTCTCGACATGGTGAGTGTGGTTCTCAAACATGAAGAGCTGCTGCTCATAGACTTGTTTAATCACTTCCAGACGCTGTGCTTGCCAATCAGTGAGCTGACCGCCTTGCGCAAGCAGTTCCGCCACATATCGCAGATCTCTTCGGATGTATTGTAGCTGAGCTTGAAGCTGTTTGCGGCGTTCCTTGTTTTGACGCCGCGGTTTCCTCGAAAAAGCGGTCCACTTACCTTTTGCTTCACGTCTGTATGTCCGCGGAATTTCCACACCTAACCCGTGGGCCAGATCTGTGACCATTTGTTCGAGATTCAAACGACTCTGGTTAAGCAGCGTTGTATCTTGGGGATACTTGATCTTGACCGGAACGGCAGTCGCATCACTAATCAAAACATGCGTCCCCTCAGGTAGATCGGCCTCCAACCGCTCGCGCGTGAAGTCATTAGTAATGTTGCGGATCAAATCTGAGATGGCTGAAAGCCGTTGGCGAAAGTGCACCAACGTTGTGTGTTCAAATGGCTTCTTAGCGCGATATTCGGGTAA